>CAZTJP010000113.1:0-7032 GCA_964613895.1 uncultured Thiotrichales bacterium
AATTCGTTGGTTGATCCTTTTGGTCGTCGTATCGACTATGTGCGGGTGTCGGTGACGGATCGCTGTAATTTGCGTTGCTTTTATTGTTTGCCCAAGGGGTTTAGAGGTTTTGAGTCGCGCGAGGACTATCTTTCCTATGAAGAGGTCGAGCGTGTCATGCGTGCGTTTACGGCGTTGGGGGTTCGCCGCATTCGTTTGACTGGTGGTGAGCCTTTGGCGCGCAGGGGGTTGGATCATTTGGCAGCCAGGCTTTCAGCTTTGCCGGGTGCGGAGGATATTTCTCTGAGTACCAATGCGGTGTTACTGGCGGAGCAGGCGGAACGATTGTTCAAGGCCGGGGTTGGGCGTTTGAATGTGAGTCTGGATACGTTGCGGGCGGATCGTTTTCTGGAGATCACCGGAAGCGGGCAGTTCGACCGGGTGATCGAGGGTTTGATGGTCGCGAGGTCGGTTGGCTTTCACCCCATCAAGATCAATATGGTGGCGATGAAAGGTGTCAATGACGATGAGTTCGTCGATATGGTCGAGTTTTGTGCCGAACATGGGTTCAGCCTGCGTTTTATTGAGACGATGCCGGTGGGTGATACGGGACGTAACGCCAGTCATCAGTATCTGGATTTGACGGTGGTGCGGCGTCAGTTGGAGGCGCGGTTTCCGTTGACGCCGAGTGTGATGAAAGGGGGTGGGCCGGCGCGTTATTTTCGTGTCGAGGGTTCCGATTTGCATATCGGATTCATTACGCCGATTTCACAGCATTTTTGCGAGACCTGCAATCGGGTTCGGTTATCGGTCGATGGGGTGCTGTATCTTTGTCTGGGGCAGGAGAACAGTTATTCGTTGCGGCCGCTGTTGCGGGATGGCGCGACGCAGGCAGAGTTGCAGGCAGCGATCGTCGAGGCGCTGGCGCTGAAACCCATGAAGCATGAGTTCAGGGAGAAGCCGGAGCAGGTGGTTCGGTTCATGTCGTCTACCGGTGGGTGAGCTGGCCCGCATTTGATCGAATCGCGATTGAGACCGCCTGATGCGGCGCGCTGACTGGTGTTCACTCGGTCAGGCTGTATTTCCGACCGAACGAAATCCCTTGTGGTTCCAGTGGCAGGTTGCTCAGTGATCCGCGGTCAATAGTGGATGGGTATCCAGCATGCTGATGTCGAATTGGGCAATATCGCCCAGTTTTTCCTCGTCCAGTACAGTGAGGCGGCGGTGCTGGCATTTGAGGATACCTTCTGCGGTGAGTTGTCGAACGGTTCGATTGACGTGGACGTTGGTCAGGCCAACGGTGTCTCCGAGGTCTTCTTGGGTGACCGGGAAGAAGATGGAGTTGTCTTCGGCGTTGTAGTCGCCGGGTGCCTGGCGGCGGACACGGTAGAGTGTCTCCATGAACAGGTAGGCGATTTTCTCGCGGGCATCGCGTTTGCTGGCACAGACGAGGTGTTGCTGGCAGATGGCCATGTCACGGGCACTCAATTCCACCAGTCGGCTGGCGATTTCGGGTTGCTCGCTCAACATTGCGGCGATTTTTTCGGATGGAAAGGCACACAAGGTGGTGGCTGTGATACTTTCGGCACTGTGGGTGCTCAGGCCGTCACTGCCAACCTGGAAGCCCAGCAAGTCGCCTGGAAGGGCAATTCTCAATATCTGGCGTTTGCCATTGTCCAGCGTTTTGTACAGAACGGCCCAGCCACTGAACAGGGTGTAGGCATGTGTCGGGCGTGTTTTCTCCAGGTAGATCAGCTTGCGCGGTTGTACTTGCAGCTGCATTTCGCGGTATTGCTGTGTCCATTCCAGGCGCCCGTAGGGAACGCCCTGGAACAAGGCTTGCTGGCGAATGGCACAGCGGGTGCAGGAAGTTGGTGCACGGATTCGGGATCGGGTCGATAAAGTCATGGGTCTGGCGGACACGATGTTTCTTGGTGGTTGTAGGTTTGATTTGATGAGACAATATACGTGGCCTGATGCCATGGTTTTTTAATCTATATCAAGGAAAATAGTCCGGAAATTCGATGGTCACTGGAAAAACCTCTATATTTTCATGGTTTTCTTGTGGCCAGCGCGGGTTAGTGTAAATCAAGTCGCTCAGGAGGTTTGGGTGCGGGCAGGTCTCGTGCCCGGTTAATAGCATGAACCGATTTGTTTTCCATGTTGTGTTGGTGACTGCGCTGCTGCTTGGTGGTTGCGCCAAACATTACAATCCGGAAGAAGTATGTACCGGCAAATGGATCAAGCCTCGTGTCGATCAGGCAATGAGCGATTTCAAGAACAAGGCCAAATCGGCCATGGGGCTGTTACAGGGTGTTTCCAGTCACGTGGCGCAAAACGGTCAGTTGGGCAAGCTGGACATGGTCACTGCGATGATTTCGCTGGCGTCGTTGGTGACCGAGTTCAAACACAGCCAGGCCATCCATGATCTGCGCATTCTGAGTAAGACTTGCGATGATCCGAAACTGGTCAGCAAGGCGTTCAGTGGTTATCTGAAGGAGCAGGGTGCGCCCCAGTCGGTGATCGATCTGCTCGATCAGGTGGAGGCTTTTCAGAAGTTGATCGCGGACGAGGCTGGTTCCAGCGTATAGATCGATCCGGCATCGGCGGCATGGTCGGCCGCGGGGTGGCGCTGGCGGTGGATGGCGACCGCTTGTGCGATGGCCTGGTCGTCGGGGTGGTATTTTTGGTGCAACGCCCGATGGTGGCGTGCTTTCTCCTTTTCTCCGGTCAGTGTGTACAGTTGTGCCAGGTTGAAGTGGGCCGCGGCATTCTCGGGGTCGATCTTCAAGGTCTTGAAAAAGGTTTCTTCCGCCTGTTTGAGCAGGCGTCGATAGGCTTGTCGGTCGCGGCTTCGTCGCAACTGCAGCGCCTGTTCGTAGTAGATCTGGCCAAGCAGGTTGATGGCGCGAATATCTTTGGAGAAATCGAACTGCCGTTGGCGCGCTTGAGGAAAGTCGGTGTTGAGCAGGGTGATCAACCGTTGTGCGGCGGAGGCCAGCCGACCTTGTTGTTGGTCGATTTGGGCGCGATACCAGGCGATGGTCCAGGGGTAGCCTCCGTGACGTTCGGCGCGATCCAGCGCTTGCCAGGCTTGCTGAAGCTGGCCTTCGGCAAAATAGGTGCGTGCGAGGTTGAGTGCGCCCTGTGCTGGATTTTCCCGCTCCACTCGCCGGAAGGCTTGCTCGGCCTGGCGCAGATCTCCCTTTTTGGCGCCGCTGCTGATGTTCCTCAGCAGGCCGATGCCATAGTCGTTCCAGCGTTCCCAGTTGGGGATGCGGGATAGCCGGATTGCATCCGGGGCTGGGGCACCTGCGACTGGCAGTGTGATCCGGTCATGGGCGAGGACGGTGATCGGCAGATGGTTGCCATCGTAGCGCGCCTGCTCGACGAATTTGAGAAACCGGCTGTCGAACTTGCGATAGTTCAGCTTGATGTCCAGTGTCAGTGGTGTCTTCAGATCGTCCGGGACATCGAGCCGATAGCGCACCACGCTGGCGGCACCGGGCGGGATCTGGTGGTTGTAAAGGGTGACGAAGATGTCTTGCGCATTGCGGCGGGTGATGCGTTGTCCATTACGGTCGAGCAGGTAGGCGTTGAGGAAGTAGGCCCAGGGGTCGACGGCTTTTTCGCGGTCGAGGGCGCCACTCATGGCAAGAATCTTGTCATTGCCGCGGGCCGTCAGTTCCAGCCACAGTTCGTTGGAATCAGCGGTGCCCTGAGTGAGTTGGTGCCCAATGCGAGTGGTACGCACGACCACTTCGAGCAGATAGCGGTGTCCCGGTTGCAGGGTCAGTGTCTTGGGGCCCAGCGGCGCGGTCAGTGGCGCCTCTGCGGTGGCGCCGTCACGCAGGGCGAACAGATCGACCCGGGCAGCCTGACGCATGAACTGCTGACGGGCGGATTGCTGTGGATGTTCGAGTTGCAGCATGGCCGGTACGGCGGTGTTGGCGGCCAGAAAACCGTGGTGATGGATGGTGGGCTGTGCTTGTCCGTCCCGCTGGCGGGCAGCCGGATCTTGCGAAGGTTTCAGGGGCATGTGGCAACTGGCGCAGTTTTTCACCGCCTTGGGCGGGTAGTAGTAGCTGTCGACACGATGCCCGGAGACACCCGAGAAGAGAAAGCTGTCGTAGTGATCCTGGGCGCGTAGCCAGCGGTAGTGGTTCAGTGACCTGGGGAGGTGCACCTTGTGACAGACCGAGCAGAATTCGGCGGTTTTCATCACGGGTTTCATCAGCGTTTTGCGGTGGAACTCGGGCTTGGCCCGGATCAGCTGATGATTGATGGCTTGCAGTACCGGATTCTTGCTGAAGGTGAAGGGATAGAATTGGGGTTCTGCCAGGACATAGCTGCCGTTACCCTTGGGGGAACTGACGGCTTCGATGGCGTGGCAGCCCAGACAGGTGATGCCGGCATTGGCGCCGGTATCCTGGTCGGGATCGAAGGACGGGTCATCGAAATGGCCGCTGAACAATGGCACCTGATCATGGCAGGCAGCGCACAGCCGGGACTGTCGTGTGTCGCCATCGCGTGCAAGGAGCAGCCGGCGGGTGTCGTCGATACTGGCGCGATAGGCAGGATTGTTGAACGAACTGAGCCGGTGCATGCTGGCATGAGTCTGATTCGCGATCTGTTGATGACAGCGGGCGCAATAGTCATCCATCATCAGTGATCGGGGTTCGAGGGGATGAGGGCCCTTGAACTGCGCCAGTGAGGGTTCGAATGTCGTCGTGGTCGTTTCCTTGTTGGCTGACCAAAGGCCAGGGGCGATCAGTAACCCGGTCAGCAGCAGTGAGACGGCAGTCCATACCAGTCCACGACGCCAGCGGATCGGCCGGCCAGCCATGCGGTGGACGATGAACAACCAGATGGCGGCCAGTGGTGTCAGGACGTGCAGCCAGTAGGCGGGTGTCCGGATCTGCGGGTCGTCGATCTCGAAGAATGGGAAGCGGGTCAGCAGCAGGCCGGTCACGATCACTGCGAGTGCAGAGAAGTAGAGTGTCAGGCCCGCCAGGCGTGCATAGCGATTGGGATGCTGGCGGGCACGGCGATAATGCAGCAGGCCAAATGCCACCAGTGGTACTGACAGCAGCAGTCCCAGTGCCAGATGGGCGAGAAACATCAGCAGATAGGCGGAATTTTGCAAGTCGATTTGCAGGAGGTGCTCGGCCAGGGCGACCGAGACCAGGTAGACCGAGTTGATCAGCATCAGTCCGGTGAGCAGGAAGACCGCGCCAAGCAGCAGTTGGAGTCCATGGTTGATGACCGGACGCTGACCGAAGCGGCTGTGAGATCCTTCCATGTTTGCTATTGTCTGCCAGATTTCGGATAAAAAAAAGCAATAACGACTTGGCTCACCACTGAAACGCGCCATCACTGTGTTGAGTAGTGACCATAAATGTTTCGACCGTGGATTTCCTGCATCAGACGATTTTGTTCATCGCCTCACTGATCGCCAATACCTTTTCGGCATTGGCTGGCGGCGGCGCTGGCTTGTTGCAGCTGCCGGTGCTGATCTTTCTTGGCTTGCCGTTCGGTGTGGCGTTGGCGACGCATAAGGTTGCCACTGTTGCCCTCGGGGTCGGCGCTACCGCCCGTCACTGGCGCGAGGGCGGTATTCATTGGCGTGAGGCGCTTTTCATGCTGGTCTGGGGTCTGCCCGGTGTCGTGGTCGGTGCGCATGTGATTCTCGATATTCCGGATCGTATCGCCGAGATGGCGTTGGGTTGTCTGACGATCGGACTGGGACTGTATTCATGGTTGACGCCATCGCTGGGTCAGTCGCGGGTCGAACGCCATCGACAGGGTGGAGGGTTGTGGCTCGGTGGGGTGGTGCTGTTCATACTGGGCTTTCTGAATGGTTCACTGACCTCGGGTACCGGCCTTTTCGTCACGCTGTGGCTGGTGCGATGGTTCGGGTTCGATTATCGCATGGCGGTGACCTACGTACTGGTGCTGGTCGGTTTCTTCTGGAATGGCGCAGGCGCGTTGACTCTGGGATGGTTGGGACATATCCGCTGGGACTGGTTGCCGGCGCTGTTGCTGGGTTCATTGCTCGGAGGATACGCCGGTGCGCACCTGGCAATCGTCAAGGGCAATACCTGGATCAAGCGGGGGTTCGAGGCGGTGACGATACTGGTGGGGCTGAAGCTGGTGTTTTCGGCATGACCCGGTCGAAGGGCACTTCCCGCGATGGCATCGAGCGGACATGGGCGCTGGATCAATAACCGTCTGTTGGCGAACGGATTTAACGCCCACGGGTGAGCTCTGGTACTATCCGGCTACCCGAATCACGCGTTCATCGATGACTTTCCTGACGGACTGATCAGGATGAAAACCGCGTGAACTGTACCCTCGCCCTGGTGGTCGAGGGTATCCATTGCCAACAATTTCAAATGAGGACCGAATATGGAACACAGTTTGCCCGATCTGCCTTATGCCAAGAATGCCCTGGAACCCCATATCTCCGAAGAGACGCTGGAATACCACTATGGCAAACACCATCAGGCTTATGTCACCAATCTGAACAACCTGATCAAGGGTACTGAATTCGAGGACAAGCCCCTGGAGGAGATCATTAAGGCTTCCGAAGGCGGTATCTTCAATAACAGTGCACAGGTCTGGAATCACACGTTCTACTGGAATTGCCTCAGTCCCAATGGTGGCGGTGAACCCACCGGCGCGGTAGCCGATGCCATCGACAAGGCTTTCGGTTCGTTTGCCGATTTCAAGGAACAGTTTTCTACTTCGGCGGTCACCAATTTTGGTTCCGGCTGGACCTGGCTGGTCAGGAATGACGATGGTTCCGTCGAATTGCTCAATACCAGCAATGCCGGCACGCCGTTGACCGTTGCAGGTAAAACACCATTGCTGACTTGCGATGTGTGGGAGCATGCCTATTACATCGACTATCGCAACATGCGTCCCAAATATGTCGAAGCGTTCTGGAACCTCGTCAATTGGGATTTCGTCAACGCCAATTACGCCGGCTGACGGTACCTGGACATGACGCCGTGCGCCGGCGTCATGTCCGGTATTTCTTTCTATCCAGTC
>CAZTJP010000114.1:0-6900 GCA_964613895.1 uncultured Thiotrichales bacterium
CGCGACCCTGTGAGAAATTCGGGCTAGCATGCCTGCTGCGAGTCCTGCCATGGCTGCTGGCGGCAATGCTACTGTCGGCCTGTGGCGGAACCAGCAACCTGGCGCCACCGTCGCCATTGCCCAAGCTCGAGAACAACCTCCCGGTCGAAAAAGTCTGGCGCCAGCATGCCACCCGGGGCGTCGGGAAATACTATCTCAAGCTGCGCCCCTATGTCGCCAAGGCGCGCGTCTTCGCTGCCGACTACAAGGGCAGGGTCGTCGCGCATCGCATGGAAAACGGCAAGCGGATCTGGCAGGTCGAAACTGGCCAGCCGATCACCGCAGGCGTCAATGGGGGAGAGGGTGTCATCGTGGTGGGCGCCGAGAGTGGCGACCTGATCGGCCTGTCGGCGGATAGCGGCGATCAACGCTGGAAACAGCATCTCAACAGCCAGGTCATGGCGGTTTCGAGCGTCTCCCAGGGCGTGCTGGTGGCGCGCAGCGGTGACGGCTATATCTACGGCATTTCGGCTGACAGCGGCGACATTCTCTGGAAACTGCTCAAACGCACACCCGCGCTCAGCCTGCACCTTCAAAGCGAGCCATTACTGACGCACGGCGTCGCCTTCATCGGGCTGGACAATGGCGAGCTGATCATGGTTTCGCTGCTGGAAGGCCGCGTGTTGTGGGAAAAAGTCGTCGCACTCGGCCGGGGTTCCACCGAACTGGATCGTATGGTGGATATCGACGGACAGCTGGCGTTCAGTGATGGCGTCATCTACGTCGCCACCTATCAGGGCAAGGTCGCCGCCATCGACGCCGCGCGCGCCAGGGTGCTGTGGTTGGAGGATTTCTCCACCGTCAACGGCCTTGCCGTGGACGACAAGGCACTGTATGTCACCGATGAAGACAGCGTCGTCTGGGCGCGCGACAAGCGCACCGGCGCCGCCCTCTGGAAACAGGAGGCTCTCAAATTCAGACGTCTGACAGCCCCGGCGGTCTGGCAATCCAGGGTCGTGGTGGGCGATTTCGAAGGCTACATCCATTTCCTGAACGAGGACAGCGGGCGGCTGGAAGGCCGCGTCAGGGCCGATCACAAAGGCGTGCTGTCGGCGCCGCTGCCGGTCGACGATTCACTCATCGTGCTCGGTCAGGGCGGAAAGCTCAGCCGCTGGCGACTGCCAGCGGAGTAATGCCGCAACTCACTGGTCGAGTTTCGCCAGTGCGTGTGGGTAGTTGGTCTCGATCAGACGGACAGTGTCGTTGTAGTCCTCATCCAGCCCGAGTTTCTTGTAGGCCTTGGCCAGTAGCACCAGCGCCTGCGGGACCGAATCGGCGCCGTCATAGGTTTCCATCAGATACTCGCAACGATTGGCGGTCGCCACCCAGGCGCCGCGCCGGTAATAGAAGTCGGCCACCAGCAACTCATGCCGCGCCAGGATATTGCGCAGAAAGATCATGCGTTGGCGAGCATCCGGCGCATAGCGGCTCTGCGGAAAGCGCGTCACCAGCAACTTGAAATCGAGAAACGACTGCTTGAAAGGGTTTGGATCGAGCGCCGCCAGGTCACGTGGCGCAATCCTGTCGAGGACGCCCTCGAAGCGTTTGAAGTTCGCCAGCGCCTTGATGTAATAGGCGTAATCGACGTGCGGATGCTGCGGGTTGAACTTGATGAAGTCATCCGCCTGGGCAATGGCGATATCCGGCTCCTGGCTCTTGTAGTTGGCGTAGGCGATCTCCAACTGGGCCTGCTGCGCATAGGGCCCGAACGGGTAGCGCGTCACCAGTTTTTCGAACTTGTCGATGGCCAGCAGATAGTTGCCATGCCGCATCTGCTTCTTGCCTTGCTCGAACAAAACCTTGGCGTCACCGTCGTCTGCCGCGCTGGTATGTTTGTGCGCACTGGTTGCGCAACCGGCCAGCCACAAGGCTGGCAGTAAAAAAACAATCGTGATCAGTCGGTTCATGGGTCATGCTTCAGAACGAGTGCCAGGCCGATAGTACCCAAAAACCCCGTTCAGCACGACCGAAATGGTGTGACGAAATGGTTTACGCCTGCGGGGGCGTCACTTATCATTCGATGCTGACTTCAGGAGAGACCACATGTTTCACGGTAGCATGGTGGCGCTGGTGACGCCGATGGCCGAGGATGGGGCAATCGATTATCCAGCGCTCGATGATCTGATTGAGTTCCACATCGAACAAGGGACCAACGCCATCGTGGCGGTGGGCACCACCGGCGAGTCGGCGACGCTGGATTTCGACGAACATTGCCGTGTCATCCAGGCGGTGGTCGATCGGGTCGCCAGCCGTATTCCGGTGATCGCGGGCACCGGCGCCAATTCCACCACCGAAGCGATCGAACTGACGCGTTGCGCCCAGCAGCATGGTGCCGATGCAGCATTGCTGGTGACGCCGTACTACAACAAGCCCACCCAGGAAGGCCTCTATCTACACCACAAACTGATCGCCGAAACGGTTCCGCTGCCACAGATTCTCTACAACGTTCCTGGCCGCACGGCCTGCGACATGCTGCCGGAAACGGTCGATCGTCTGGCGGATATTCCCAATATCATCGGCCTGAAGGAGGCAACCGGTGATCTCGAGCGGGCGCGTGAACTGCTGTCGCGATGTGGTGATCGAATCGATCTGTACAGCGGTGATGACGGTACGGCGCTGGATTTTCTGTTGGCCGGCGGCAAGGGCGTGATATCGGTGACCGCCAACGTCGCGCCGGCGAAGATGGCCCGGATGTGCGCCGCCGCCGCAACGGGTGATGAGAAAACAGCACGTGAACTGGATGACCAGTTGGCGGCTTTGCACCGCAGCCTGTTTCTCGAATCGAATCCCATTCCGGTCAAATGGGCGGTGCAACGGATGGGGTTGATCGAGGGGGGCATCCGTTTGCCCCTGACACCTTTTTCCCAGCCGTATCACGCCGAATTGCTGGATGCGATGGCGCAGGCGGGCGTTGCAACAAATACTCGGGAGCATTGACGATGAGACGACTTGTCCGGACATGGCTGGCAGCAGCCGCTACTGGCTGGTTGATGTTGCTGGGTGGCTGTGCCTGGCTGGGGCCAGACGAGAATGCCTACAAGCAGAGCAAGATGAATCCACCGCTCGAAGCACCGCCGGAGATTACCCTGCCGACGCGCAGCGGCGCCTATGATGTGCCCCGTGCCAAGGCGCCGCCGGTAGCCTCGCCGGAATCGGGTCAGCTGGAAGAGATTCGCATCGAGCGGGATGGTTCCTTGCGTTGGCTGAGCGCGCCGATGCTGACGCCCGAGCAGGCCTGGGAAAAGGTGCTGGCCTTCTGGAAATCGCGCAAGGTGGCGCTGGCCGAATCCGATGGCGCATCGAAAATGTTGAAGACGGAATGGATCGAAACCAAGGCGGGTATTCCCACCGAAGGCATCAAGGACCTGTTCAAAAAGGCAATCGGCGACGACTCCGATCTGGTACTGCGTGACCAGTATCGGGTGCGTATCGAAAAGGCTGACAAGGGCGTGCGAATCTATCTGACCCAGCGCGGCGCGGTACTGACCAAGGGCAAGGATGGCGTCGCACGCTGGCAAATGCGCCAGCCGGAGCCTGAAACCGAGGCGCGGATGCTGCAAGCGCTGCAACTTTATCTGGCGCATTCGCTGGAATGAGCCGCCCGGAATTCCGCCAGGCATGGAGCTGATCCGGGCGCATGCGCTTCACCTCGCTGGGCTCGGGCAGTCAGGGTAACGCAACATTGATCAGCGCCGGCGATCAGTTGTTGCTGATCGATTGTGGCTTCTCGGCGCTGGAGCTCGAACGGCGCATGGCGCGCCGGGGTTGCCATCCTTCCGATCTGAGTGCGATCCTGGTCACGCACGAACATGCTGATCATGTCGCTGGCGTCGGCGTGCTGTCACGCAAATATGACTTGCCGGTATGGTTGACGCGCGGCACCTTGCAGGCGGTGCGAGACAACCGCTTTCACGAGATAGAGCTGATCGACCACACACCATTCGAATTCGGATCGTTACGGGTGACGCCATTCCCGGTGCCACACGATGCGCGCCAGCCCTGTCAGTTCCGGTTCGACCTCGGTCGCCACCGGCTCGGTTTGCTGACCGATAGTGGCAGTATCACACCGCATATCGAAGCTGTGCTCGAAGGCTGCTCGACCTTGATGCTGGAATTCAATTACGATCCGCAAATGCTGGCCGAAGGCCCCTATCCACCCGCCTTGCAGCGCCGCATCGGCAGCGACTGGGGACATCTGTCCAACCACCAGGCACGGGATTTTCTCAGCCAGCGGGCGGGACCCACACCCAACCGGCTGATCGCCATGCACATCAGCGAAAAGAACAACAGCCCCGAACGGGTGCGAGCCTGCCTCGACACCGCGCTTGGTGCCACCGATTGCGACACCCTGATTGCCAGCCAGCACGATGGTTTCGACTGGATCACGGTAGAATAGGGCAGACAACACCATGAATCCCGCGAACACGATGGAGTCAGCGTGACGATCCGAATCCACAACACCCAATCCGGCCGCAAGGAAGTTTTCCAACCACTCGATCCCGAGCGGATCACCATGTATGTCTGCGGCCCTACCGTCTACAACTATATCCACATCGGCAATGCACGCCCCATCGTGGTGTTCGACGTGATGTTCCGGCTGCTGCGGCACCTTTATCCCAACGTCGTCTACGCCCGCAACATCACCGACGTGGACGACAAGATCAATCAGGCCGCCGCGGAGAACGGTGAGTCGATCCGTACACTGACCGACCGCTACATCGCGCTGTATCACGAGGATATCGCCGCCCTCAACACCCTGCCGCCAACGATCGAGCCGCGCGCCACCGAGCACATCACGGAAATGATCCACATGATCGAAACCCTGCTCGAAACCGGACATGCCTACCAGGCCGAAGGGCACGTGCTGTTCGAGGTTGGCACGATGGCCGATTATGGCGAACTCTCGCATCGTCAGCTCGACGACATGCTCGCTGGTGCCCGTGTTGAAGTGGCTGACTGGAAACGCGCGCCAGGTGATTTCGTGTTGTGGAAACCTTCGACCGACGATCTGCCCGGCTGGGACAGCCCCTGGGGACGAGGCCGGCCCGGCTGGCACCTGGAATGCTCCACCATGATCGAAAAACACCTGGGCGAGACCATCGACATTCACGGCGGTGGCCGCGACCTGATCTTTCCCCATCACGAGAATGAGCGCGCCCAGAGCCAGTGTTGTCACAATGGCAAAACCTTCGTCAACTACTGGATGCACAACGGCTACATCACCGTCAGCGGTGAGAAGATGTCCAAATCCGAGGGCAACTTCTTCACCTTGCGCGATGTACTCCAGCAAGCGCCCGGCGAAGCAGTGCGACTGGCGTTGCTGGCCGGGCACTACCGCTCGCCGCTGGACTGGTCGCCCGACAATCTCAAACAGGCCCGGGCCGGGCTGGACAGTCTCTATACCGCGCTGCGCAAGGTCGAGACGTTGCCGGTACAGCCGGACACGCCGCCGGATGCCGACTTTCTCGAAGCCTTGAGCGATGATCTGAATACCCCGCGCGCCATCGCGCAACTTCATGAACTGGCGCACCGTATCAACAAGACGGAAAATGCTGCGGAACTCACCCCGCTCAAATCTGCCCTGCTGGCCAGCGCCGACCTGCTGGGGTTGCTGCAACAGACGCCGGATGAATGGTTTCGCTGGCAGTCGCCCGGCGACGAAGGTCTCAGTGACGACGAAATCGACGCCCTGGTGGCGGAACGGCTCGAGGCACGCCAGGCGCGCGATTTCGCCCGGGCCGATGCCATTCGAGACCAGCTCCAGGCGGCGGGCATCGTGCTCGAGGACAGCGCCTCCGGCACCCAGTGGAAACGGGCTTGAAGAATAGCGAATCCGCCCCAAAGAGATGACAAGATGAACAAGCGAAAACAACCCACCCGGATGCTGCGCCACCTGCGTCAATGGTCACTGGTCGCGCTGGCCGCAGTCTTGCTGACCGCTTGTGCCACCTCGCCACTGGGGCGCAAGCAATTGATCCTGCTGCCCGATTCCCAAATGGATCAGCTTGGCGTCGCGTCCTATCTCGACCTCAAGAAAAAGGAACCGGTGGAACGCGACCCACACGAAAACCGCTACGTCCAGTGCGTGGTCGATGCGCTCACCCATGAACTGGCCGGGCCGTGGCGCAACGTCAAATGGGAAGTCACCGTGTTCAAGAACGACGCAGCCAATGCCTTTGCGCTGCCAGGCGGCAAGATTGGTGTCTATACCGGATTGTTCAAGGCCGCCAAAAACCAGCACCAGTTGGCGGCCGTACTCGGCCACGAGATCGGCCATGTCATCGCTCGTCACGGCAACGAGCGCGTCTCCACCAACCTTGCCACTCAAACCGGCCTGCAACTGGCGGCCATCCTGGCTGGTGGTTCGCCACAGAAAAAGCAGCAACTGATGAGCCTGTTGGGCGTTGGTGCCCAGGTCGGCGTGCTGCTGCCGTTCAGTCGTCGCCACGAATCCGAAGCGGATCTGATCGGCCTGGACCTGATGGCCCGGGCGGGATTCGATCCACGCCAGAGCATCGAGTTGTGGAAAAACATGCAAAAGCTTGGCGGCGCCAAACCGCCGGAATTCCTCTCTACCCACCCGGCCAACGAACGGCGGATCTTCGATCTCAACCGGGCCATGGAAGGGGCGCTGGCCAAATACGGCCGGGCACTGGCCGCCGGCAAACGGCCTCGCTGCCACTGACGCACATCACCGACTCTCCCATTTGGGGTATATGTGAAATTTATAATTAAATCACGCAGTTATGATGAGGATAAATACTTGACTAAATTGCTCAAGTATTAAATAATGAATTCCCTAGTAGAACACTCGGTTATTTGTTAGAGAGTGACGAAGAGGTAACAATTATGAAACTTTCA
>CAZTJP010000115.1:0-6814 GCA_964613895.1 uncultured Thiotrichales bacterium
GTGGCGCCCTGGCGATCGGTGTCGGCGATCATGTGATGATGTTGCAGTACAGCACGTATTCGGTGATTTCGCCGGAGGGTTGCGCATCGATTCTGTGGAAGAGCGCCGACAAGGCGCCGGAGGCGGCGGAGTCGTTGGGTATCACTGCGGATCGGCTCAAGGAGATGGGTTTGATCGATGAGGTCATTGCCGAGCCGCTGGGTGGGGCGCATTCGGATTACGATGCGATTGCCGAGTCGCTGTCATCGTCGCTGGAAGCGGCGTTGTCGCGTATGAATAGCTATTCGCGTGATGAACTGGTCGAGCGGCGTTATCAGCGGCTGATGAGTTATGGCGAGTTCGATGGCTAGTCCAAGGCCTGATCGCGTCACGCCCGGGTAGTGCGCATCAGGAGGTTCCCATTCCCGCCTCTGCGACCCCTGACGATTTCTCTGCTGCCGCATTGCAGGTGGCGCTCACTTCAATGCCTCGTTTCCATGCCTGCCGGGTTGCGTTCAGCGGCGGCGCGGATTCGGTCGCGCTGTTGCATGCGCTGACCGGGTTGCGGCAGCCGCTCGGGCTCACCGTTCGCGCCATTCACGTCGATCACGGTCTGGCGGCGGAATCTGCCCATTGGGCGGATTTCTGTCGTCGCTGCTGTGATGAGCTGGACGTACCGCTCGAGGTGGTGCGGGTCGAGGTCGTTCGTCAAGCGGGTGAGAGTCTGGAGATGGCGGCGCGGCGCTTGCGTTATGCGGCGCTGGCCAGCCGGCTGGATTCTGATGAGGCATTGCTGACGGCGCATCATCGCGACGATCAGGCCGAGACGTTTTTGCTCAATCTGATGAATGGTGCAGGCGGGGCGGGTCTGGCCGCGATTCCGCCTTGCCGGCCATTTGCAGGTGGTTGGTTGATGCGGCCATTGCTGGGCTTCGGTCACCAGCAGCTGGTGGATTATCTGCGTGCGCATGATCTGGCGTGGATCGAGGACCCGGGCAATGCCGATACCGGTTTCGATCGTAATTATCTGCGCCACGAAATCATGCCCGCCTTGAAGCGCCGCTGGCCGGCCGCGAGTCGCAGTATTGCCCGTGCAGCAGCGCATCAACAGCAACAGCTCGAGCTGACGGATGCCATGGCGCGGATCGATCATCGCTCGGCGGGCGAGTTCGTCAGCGGCGGGCTGCGACTCGATGTGCTGGGTCAGCTCACACCCGCGCGGCGTGCCAATCTGCTGCGTTACTGGCTCAGGCATGTGGGGCCGCCAATCCGGGTGGAGCAACGTCAGCTGGCGGCGCTACAGCACGATGTCATCGAAGCCCGCGGCGATGCCCAGCCGGTGTTGTCGCTGGGCAATGTCCAGCTGCGGCGTGAATACGGCCTGCTGGTGAAACGGCGTACGTACCCACCGGTCCCATCGGATCGCGAATGGCTCTGGCGTCTGGAGGCACCGCTGGTCGTCGATGCGGCAGGCTGGTATCTGGAACCGGAGGCGTTGCTCAACTGTTGTCCCGATTTCGACCGCAACACCGTGCTCAAGGTGCGTTGCCGCCGCGGTGGTGAACGCTTCCGGCCGGGGCCGACCGCTCGCAGCCGGCCACTCAAGCAACTTTTTCAGCAATGGCGCGTACCTGTCAGGGTACGGAACCGGATCCCGTTGCTATTTCGTGGTGATGAGCTGGTGGTGATCTGGGGCTATGCCGTGGCCAGCCACGGGGATGCCACTGCGCAGCCGGGCGGGCTTATCAAAGGAGAACCCTCATGAAGACCAAACGCGCTTTTCACCTTTTGTTTGGCATGATGCTGTGGGCTTTGTTGGCCGCGCCGCTGTCGGCCAATGAGCTGGCGGGCAATGCCTCGCCCTATCTCGCCATGCATGGTCATGATCCGGTCAACTGGCGGTTGTGGAACCGGAAGACGCTGAGCGAGGCGCGCCGGCAGGGGAAGCTGTTGTTCGTCTCGATCGGTTATTTCGCTTGCCGTTGGTGCCATGTGATGCAGCATGAGAGCTACCAGGACAAAAAGGTGGCCGCCATCCTCAACCGCGATTTTATTTCGGTGAAGGTGGATCGGGAGCTCAATCCGGTGCTGGACGAGCGCTTGATCGATTTCGTTCAAGCCACCGCGGGGCGGGCAGGCTGGCCGTTGAATGTCTTTCTGACCCCGGAAGGCTATCCGGTGGCCGGTATGACTTATCTGCCCCGCGACCGTTTCATCGCCGTGCTCAACGGCATTCGCGAGCAATGGCGCAACAACCGCAACAAGCTGACCCAGGCAGCGAAAGAGGTCGACAGTCTGTTGGCAGTGGCGCAGGCCGGTGACAATGCCGGCGTGGACAAGCCACTGGCTGCCTTCATGGATCGGGTGGTCAGCGATGGTATGCAAATGGCCGATACGCTGGGCGGTGGTTTTGGTCAGCAGACCAAGTTTCCGATGGCGCCACAGTTGGCAGCCTTGTTACAGGCCGAAACCGCTGCGCCTGATCCGGCATTGGCCGAATTTCTCGAACTGACCTTGACGAAGATGGCACGGCGCGGTTTGTTCGATCATGTCGGCGGCGGGTTCTTTCGCTATTCCACCGACCCAAACTGGGAAACGCCGCATTACGAGAAGATGTTGTACACCAGCGCCTTGCTGGCGCCGATCTATCTGCGTGCCGCCGAGCGTTTCGGGCGACCCGATTTCAGGCGTACCGCATTGCGGTCACTGGATTTCATCCTGGATGAGTTGGCCGCGCCAGGGGGTGGATATATAGCCAGTCTCTCGGCGGTGGACGGGCATGGCGAGGAGGGCGGCTATTATCTTTGGCGGCAGGCGGATCTGAAACCAGTATTCCCGGGTGAGCGTCTGGACTTCGTCAATGCGGTTTGGGATATGTTGCGTGAGCCCCATCCGGCAGCCGGGGTGCTGCCGTTGGAGGACTTCGATCGGGCGCAGATCCTGAAGGTGTTTGCCCTTGATGAGTCGCAGCTCGAAAAGCGTTTGGAGTCGGTACGGGCGCGCCTGAAACAGGTTCGTGAGTCGCAACGCAAGGCGCCGCGTGATGACAAGCGTCTGGCGGGCTGGAATGGCTTGACGCTGGCGGCGCTGGCAGCCGCGGCGCCGGCAGATGACCGTTATCGTCGTGCAGGCAAGCGTCTGGCGGCGTTCATCCGTCAATCGCTGTGGCGCGACGGGCGTGTCGTCAAAGGGCTCGACCGCAGTGGCAGGGTGATGGGTGACGGTGTGTTGTTCGACTATGCTGGCGTGGCCTGGGGGCTGGCGGCATGGGCGAATCTGACCGGAGATGCTGCAGTTTGGGCGGATGCCAGGGCGGTGGTCGCATTGGCCTGGAAGCGCTTCCATACCGATCAGGGTTGGCGACAGACCGAAGTGGATCTGCTGCCCAATCCGGTCTACCAGCGGCATATCCGTGACAGTGCCCTGCCATCGCCCGAGAGTCTTTTGGTGCGGGCAACCGCTGCGGTTTTGCGGCATCGAAAAGAGCGGACATTGCAGCGACAGCTCGATACCCTGCTGGCAACGGCGTCCAAGGGCGTGGAGAACGACCCGTTCTATTTTGCATCCCTCATCGCGGCTGCTGCCCAGGTGCAGTGAAGCCGGGCCTCACATTGCGTTGAGTGAAGCGCCGCCGGAAAGCGGGTGAATCAGGCCAGAGTGAGTGCGTCGTGCGTAAACCGAGCGTCAGCGTGCATTTGTCAAATTTTGTGATAATCGATGCTTGAATGGAACGAACCTTCATTCCTGTCTATCGAAGATAACTGGAAGCGTGCTTCGTTTCCGAAATGGTTATTTGAGTTGCTCAGGAGTTAAAGATGAAAAACTTGATGTTGACTTTGGCCTTGTTCGCAGGCTGCTCTGTTGCCGCATCAGCTACGGTTCATGCAGCCGAGCCGGGGGATCTGAATCGGGATGGCGTGGTCAGTTTCAGCGATTTGACGGTTATGCATGCCGAGTATGGCAAGCGTGGCGCTTCGGTGGCCGATCTGAATGGCGATCGGGTGGTTAATCGTCGAGACGTCCGTATCCTCCACTATCTGTTGGGACACAATGGTGGCGACTTCACCGCTGATACCAGGCTGACGAACGATGATGTCAATGTGTTCAGGCAACGATTCAACAAGCCGGGTGGCAACGATGCCGACTATGACCACAGCGGTTTTGTAAGTTTTCGCGATCTGGAGTTGTTGCGTTACATGCATCATGCCGATTGGACTGCGGAAGAAGCCACGGGGCCGGTGGGGGATCACAATCACGATGGCGTTGTGTCGTTGAGCGATATACCCGCGTTGCGAGACAAGATCGATAACGGACAAGCCACCCAGTTGGATGTGGCCAAACTGTATCTGGTATTGGGCACCAATGCGGGTGACTTGAACTACGATGCGCGTGTGGATAATACCGATCTGAATCTGTTCAGGTCACGCTTCAATAGCGATTATCCAGGTGCCGACTTCGATCAGAGTGGTTGGGTGAGCTTCAATGACCTTGAGTTGTTTCGTTTTGCCCGGCAGGCTGACTGGCGGGGGACGGGCGTATTCGGGGATTTCAATGGAGACCGTCTTGCCAATATCAAGGATCTGGCGATCTTGTATCGTGAAAAGGGGACTGCTGGCGCTTCCGGTACGGATCTCGATGGCAACGGCGTGGTGAACGATTTCGATGTGCAATTGTTTGCATGGTTGAGCGGCCATAACTGGGGTGATATGGATCACAATGGAGCCGTGAGCTTCGGTGATCTCAATGTGCTTGCCAGTGATTATGGCAAAACCAAGCGCTCGATTGCTGACTTCGACGGCAATGGCCGGGTCGATTATGAGGATGTACGTATTTTCATCTACCTATGGCGGTTGGCTCAGCAATATCAGTGATGAACCAAAACAAAAGGGCTGTCATCCTCGCAGGGACGCGGGGATCCCCTCCCCGGGGATGTGAACCACCGTCGTGGTTGCCCTCCCTGGCACTGGATTCCGGCGTCCATGCCGGAATGACGCTGACTATGAATACCGGATACTGTTTCACTCGGATCTGCACTGGATTCCCACTTCCATGCCGGAATGACGCCGCTTGGCATTGGTGATCACGCTGGCAGGTGCCTGGGGATAACCAGGGGTATTGGCGGGTGGAAAGTGGGGCTGTCGAATCGGGTTAGCGTGAATTCACCGAGGCGGTCACGCGCTCGTCGGGAGCGACTTTGCGCGGCAACCTGTTAAAATAGCGGGATGGAGATTCCCGGATACAAGATTGTCGGCACTGTGGGCCAGGGCGGTATGGCGCTGGTCTATGAGGCGATTCAGAATTCGTTGCACCGTAAGGTCGCACTCAAGGTGCTGTCGCCGGCGTTGGTGGCCGACCCCGAGTTTTGTCAGCGTTTTCTCGAAGAGGGCAAGACGGTTGCGCGGTTGTCGCATCCGAATATCGTGACGATCTACGATATCGGTCACCACGAGAACCACTATTTCATGTCGATGGAGTTCATCGAGGGCGGCAATCTGCGCAGCCGCATCGAGGCCGGCATGTCGGAGGCGGAGGTGGTTCGCGTGGCGCGCCAGGTGGCGCGGGCACTGGGTTATGCGCACGATCATGGTTTTCTGCACCGCGACGTCAAGCCGCATAATGTCTTGTTTCGCGAAGACGGCGCGGCGGTGTTGTCGGATTTTGGCATCGCCAAGAATCTGTCGGAGAGTTCGGAGCTGACACGCACCGGCAAGTCGCTGGGCAGCCCGCTGTATATGAGCCCGGAGCAGATCCGCAATGAGCCGCTGGATGTGCGTTCGGATCTCTACAGTCTGGGCGTGGTGATCTATCAGATGCTGACGGGCTATGCGCCTTATCTGGCGACGACGGCGGATTCGACGACCCGCATGCATCTGACCTGTCCGCTGCCCAAATTGCCCAAGGCACAGGAAAAGTTTCAGCCCATCATCCGTCGCTTGCTGGCGAAGTCGCGCAACAATCGTTTTCTCAATGCCTGGGAATTGATCGAGGCGCTCGACAGTATTCCGCTGGGTGACGGTTCGGCGCAGTCGAAGGCGGCAGCACTCGAGCATACGACGGTGTTGAACAGTCCGGCTTCGGCCCTGTCGCCCGGTTCGACCCAGGAGCTGGGCGAGGATGAGCGTTTGCGGGCCTTGCAGCATACCGCTGCCTCACTGATTGCCGAGCGTGATGAGGATGGGGCGTCGAAACCCTTGACCGCGACGCGGGAACAGCAGGCAGTGACGGCGACCCTGACACAGATGGCAAACAGGCAGGGTGTTTTCCGGCTGGTATTCGGAGGGTTGCTGCTGGTCACGCTGGTTGGACTCGGCTTGCTGTTCTATCCGAGATGGGTGGCCTATCAGCAACGCCAGGTTGCCGATGTGCCCATCGCACAGTCCAAAAACCGGGAACGTTCAGAGCCGCCGGTCGAAGTTTCCTTCGAATCGGCGCCGAACGCAGCCGGGAAACCGGTATCCCTTGCACAGGCATCGGGCGCCGTTGTCGCAGAGCCGCCGCAATCCGGTTCACCCGAGGCATCGACGGCAGCCAGCGCGGCGCCCACCGGGGTTGAGCCTGAGTCGGCCGGCCCGGTGGAATCGGCTGAGGTAGAGGAAGGCCCGGCCACGCTGGCGTCATTGGCGGAAGCGGGGGATTCGAAACCCGCTTCGAATCCGGGCGCAACCGATTCATCCACGAGTCAAAGCACGGCTGGACGGACAGGTGCAGCTACCGGGTCCGAGGTGGCGATTCAGCCGGCGCCGCCATTGGCATTTGGACAGCCGGCGTCCGAGCCTGCCGCGCCAGTGGCTGACTCGGTTGCCAAGCCTGAACCACCTGCGCCGAAGCCGGAGAA
>CAZTJP010000116.1:0-6787 GCA_964613895.1 uncultured Thiotrichales bacterium
GCCTCGCTACGCGACCCTGTGAGAAATTCGGGCTAGCGCGGCTTGTTCGGTTTCTTGGGCAAGCGAGTGTGCTGGTTGGTGCTTGCGGTTGTTCAGTCCCCGCGTTGGCGGCTCAGGCGCCTGATGGCCTGGGTGAACACTGGTACCTGGGCATCGAGGTGGGGCAATCCCGCCTGCAGCCCGATACGTCCGCTACCGCTTATACAGTGGGTGACGATGCCGACAGCAGCATTGTGTTCACCGTGGGCTATGATTTGAATCGCTGGCTCAGCCTTGGCGCTTATGCAGCGGATCTGGGGCGCGTTCGAATCGACCGCAATGGCGCTCGGGCTGGAACGATCAGCTATTCGAGTACGGGGTTGGGTGTGACGGCTTATCTGCCGCTGTTCGGGCGGGGTTTCCCGGGGCGATTTGCATTGGGTCATCGGCAGGGTCTGGCCCTGTTTGGCGGCGCCGGCATCGGTATTCTCGATACCTATACCGTCCTGCCGCACGATCAGAAGCAAAATTTTGATCTTTGGACGGCCGCTGGTATCGAGTACGGCTGGCGCGCGGGCGTTGCCTTGCGGCTGGAGTGGACGTCGTTCGACAAGGATGCCGGCAATGTGGGGGTGGGGCTGATCAAGCGCTTCGGTCAGCCTGTCGGCACCGCGGGGTTGCCGGTGACCGAAGACAACTCCATTGCTGCTCGAATGGCAGAGCCGGTGGCACTGCCGACACCTGCCAGGATGCGGTCTCAACCTCCCTCGCGGGGTGGCAAGGCGAAGCGTGGGTTTTTTCAACTGTCCTTGCCCATCATCACGCTGACTCGCGGAGTGGACGGTTTGCGCTGGGATGATGACGGGCAACGACGATTGGCCTCGTTGGCGCACAGCCTCAAGGCACAACCGAAGCTGCGTTTGAGCGTGGAAAGCTATTACGGATCGGCTGGCGGCGTGAGTCAGCAGGAAGTCGTTGCAGCGGCCCGGCGCGCGGTTCGGCAACTGGTCAGCCAAGGCGTCGCATCGTCTCGTGTGTCCCTGGCGACACCTCGTCCAACCCGTCTGGAGGCTGGTGTGGCTGCCCGTATCGAGTTTTCCCTGGCCCGGAAACGATAATCTGTTGGTTGCCGGTTCACGCAATGCCCGACCCAGGCAGCACGCTGCCCCCAAAGGTTGGGGGCAGTTATGCATGGTCGAATTATTTCAGCAGTTCGAATTCGACCCGTCGGTTCAGAGCACGCTTCGCTGCTGTGGCATTGTCGTTGAGCGGTTGGCTCTCACCCAGCCCCAGGGTCTCCAGACGGTTTTTGGCGATGCCTTTGGATTCCAGATAGCGCTTGACCGATTCCGCCCGACGAATCGACAGCCCCATGTTGTAGGCTTCTGTGCCGATCGAATCGGTGTGCCCGGTAATGCGGATTCGCAGCCGTGGGTCGGGTTGCAGGATATCGGCCACGAAGGAATCAAGGATCGCCCGGGCGACACCATTCAGGTCACTGTGATCGAAATCGAACAGTACGGTTGGCAGCTTGGGCGGTGGCGCCGGCGGTTCTGGTGCAGCAGGCGGTGGTTCGACGGGCAGGGGTGCCGGTTTGGCAACCGGTTTCGGCGCGGGTTCTACCTTGGGAAGCGGATAGGGCTGCGCTTCTCCAAAGCGTTTGAGAATGCCTATGGACAAAAACTTTGAATCCTTGTCGTAGGACACTAACTCAGCTCGCGCGGCGATCCCGTTCGACCAGCCGTATTCCAGACCGGCACCGATATGGATGTCGGTATCATTGATCTGTTCGAAATCGACAGAACCCGATGTCGTCTCCAGCCGGCTGAATCCAACCCGGCCATAGGCGGAGAGGCCTTCCCGCCGGTAGAAACCTTCGTCATCGAAGCCGCGCACGTAATCCGCTGCCCGGCGGCTGTTGTAGAAGTAGCCGATTGCCGACACGCCCCAGTCGCGATAGTCGATATCACCGACATTGGCATGGTTGAGCTTGCGCCGGATGGAAGCTTTTCCCAGGTTGGCGAAATAACCCTCGATGCTCCAATGTGGCGTCAGATCGTAGCCCAGCGTCAGTGAACCACCGGTGCTCGAGTTGTCGTTGACCTCGTAGGGCGTATTATCGGTACGAGGTTGGAGGTGGGTCAGGCCGGCATTGGCGCCCACATAGATTCTCTGGTTGAAGTTTCGGTCAGCCGGTGACGATGCCGCATGGGCTTGTATGGCTGTCAAGGTGGCCAGGCACAGTGCAAGCGGCCGCAGACCGGATGCCCTGATGTGCAAAAGCTCACCCTGAACGGGTGAGCAGCGTCGATTGGTATTCGTGTTCATGCTTCAACTGCTCAGTGCAGCTCCTGGTTGTCCCCAAGACTTCATGGTTTTGTTTTTCTGCGGAGTCCGCCGATCAGACCCATGGCGGCAAGCCAAAGCAGGCCAGTACCACCTGCGCCATGCCCTTGAAGGCCGGTTTCGATTCGGGCAGAAGTGGCCGGCAGAACCGCCGCGACACTGATGCGGACGATGGCGCTGTCTTTTCCCCCTCGGCCATCATCGATCTGGTATTCGAATGTATCGGTTCCCGAGAACCCCGGATTCGGTGTATAGGTAAACTGGCTGCCTTGCTGTGTCAACGAGCCATTGGCAGGATTGCTGACCTGGTTCACACTCAAAGGGTCGTTATCGGGATCGCTGTCATTGTTCAGTACATCGAACTGAACGGAGGCATTGCCAAATGTGGAAATCAGGTCGTCATTCGCTACCGGGGCCCCGTTGGCGAGGCCGACATTGACCGAAATGACGGCTGTGTCCTGTCCGCCGTTACCGTCATCGATCTGATAGGTGATCGAATCATTGCCGATGAATTGTGAGTCAGGTGTGTAGACCAGTTTGTTGTTCACGATTTCGACCGTGCCATGAGTCGGGCCTGAGACAATGGTGATCGTGAGGTCATCGCCATCGGCATCGTGGTCATTGGCGAGGGCATCGATGGTGACCGCGCTGTCATTGGGGGTGCTGACCGAATCATCATTGGCAACCGGCGGGTTGTTGAGTGCGTAGAAGGCGGATGCCGCCGAGAAGTCGGCATCTCCCGGGCCCAGTGCATCGGAATCGCGCGGAAAGGTCGAAGGATCCGTCAGCACATGCTGTGCCCGATCGACATCCGACGGGAAGATCGAAAAACCGTAATAGGTCTGATTGGTGACCAGTCCGAGATCTTCCTGGCTCACGAACACCATACCGACATTTTCAATGTGGGCGTCCCGGTACTGGACATAGCCAGGTGTGTCGCCGGTCTCGTTGGACATGAAACTGACTTCCAGTTTCACATTGGTGACGCCGAGCCGCAGTTCGCTGGCATCGGCAGTGGATGGGTTGATCAGCCGCAGTCGGCCATAGGCGGCGGGCAGGCCATTGGCGTCCAGTTTGGTGATGGCGGCAACCTTGACCGGGTTGTTGCCGGATTTTTCCAGAATGGCCAGGCCGGAAACCTTGAGGTGCTCTGGCGTTGAACCCGTGGTGATCCCCGATGTGGTGATATAGTCGACCCGCTCGATGTTGTTGTACGAATCGGGCCGGCTCCCGGCGTTGGTGAATACATCGCGCGGATCGACATTGATGATGTTGTCGGACAGCATTTTCGCCAGGTCACAATTACCATCTTCGCCGGGTGCTGCCGGATAGGAGGGGGCGTACATGAAAGCATCGGTCTGGTTTTCTTCGACATACAGATTGCACCGTTTGCCGGTGGCATTGGCGTTGTCGACCCGCTGCACCAGCACGCGATCGGCCTTGTTCTCGAAACGGTACTGACGGCCGTCATAAGTGAACTGATCGAGCAGCAGATTGCTTCCGGTGCCCCAGCGATAGAAAATGCCGTTTTGGGTGTACGAGCTCGGCGTGGCCGGCTCCTGGTGAACGGAAATCGAGGTGACTTCACCCTTGGCGGCGGCATTTCCCCATGCAAGTGAAACGAACACGCCAGCCGCCAGGGCTGCGAGCCTGTGAGATATCCCGGTTTTCATGATGTTCCCCGTACTCCCTTGTAACGTTATTGATGCAACCTCGTGTTGCGGTTAGCCAAATCGCCTGTCTGCGTCCTTATTATTGCTTGAAGCCGACGCGACAATTCATTGTTGATTAAGTTCGATTCTATATTAGTAATTTGTAATATTCTGTGAACAGTGAACGTTATATTGTCGGATCTGAGATACTTACGGATAAATGATGTGAAACAGCTCACAAAATGAACAGAAAGTTGGTGATTCTTGACCGCGATGGTGTCGTCAATGAAGATTCGGATGCCTACATCAAATCTGTCAGTGAATGGCTTCCGATTGCCGGGAGTCTGACGGCCATCTGTCGATTGAAGCACGCCGGTTATCAGGTTGCCGTGGCCACCAACCAGTCGGGGATTGCGCGAGGCTATTTCTCTCTGTCGGAACTTGAAGCGATGCACAAAAAAATGTCGGCACTACTGGCCGATCAGGGCTGTCAACTGGACGCGCTGGCTTTTTGTCCGCACGGCCCCGATGATGGCTGCGATTGCCGCAAGCCACGACCTGGACTGTTACGCCGGATCGCAGATGAATTGCAGGCGAATCTCGCCGAGGCCGTGGTTGTTGGCGACTCCCGGCGCGATCTCGATGCGGCCGTGGCGGTCGGTGCTCGCCCGGTGCTGGTGAGAACCGGGAAAGGCCGGCACACCGAAGCGGCTGGGGGGCTTCCGCCATCGGTCATGATTTTCGATGCACTGACGGATGTCGTCGATTGGCTCACATCCACCGGGGTCGAGTCTGAGGGGCCAGTCCAGTGAACAACTCCAGTCATTCGGTGATGCGCGAAGCATTTGTCTTGCTGCGCTCGACCGTGTTCTGGGTCTTTTTCGCCGGCAGTACCGTATTGTATGGCGCGTCATTGTGGCTGTTGGCACCATTGCCCTATCGCCGTCGTTTTGCCGTGATCCTGACCTGGTCACGGCTGAATGTGTGGGTGTTGGAAAAAGTGTGTGGGGTGAGCTATTGCGTTGAAGGGCGCCACAATCTCCCTGAAGGGGCGGCGATCGCCGTCGCCAATCATCAGTCGACCTGGGAAACCCTGGCGCTGTCTTTCATCCTGCCGCCGCAGTCCTGGGTGCTCAAGAAGCAGTTGATGCGTATCCCGTTTTTTGGCTGGGGTCTTGCCATGGCCAAGCCGATTGCCATCGACCGTTCCTCGGGCCAGTCGGCACGTGAACAGGTGATCGAACAGGGTACTGCCCGCCTGCGGGAAGGACTTTGGGTGGTGATTTTTCCGGAAGGGACGCGTGTCGCGCCGGGTGAGGTCAAGCGTTTCAAGCCGGGCGGCGCCATCCTGGCAGAAGCCAGTGGTTATCCGGTGGTGCCGATTGCCCACAATGCCGGTCTGTTGTGGCCGCGTCACCAGTTCAGGAAATATCCCGGGCGGATCACCGTGCGGATCGGCCCGGCCATCGATCCGGCCGGTTTGAGCCGGGATGAAATCAATCGGCGTGCCGAAACCTGGATCCGCCGCCAGCTGCGAGACTTGTTGTAGTGCTGGTGCATCTCCCAAAGTGATAGTGTTCACAAATATTCGTAATCACTCCGAATTTTCGGCCGATGATTTCCGCAAACGGCAAGTTATGGCATTCCTGCGATGGACGGAGGTGCTAAGCTTTGAAGCAGGGATAATGGATCAACAGGGATCATGGCATCGGTGGAAAGCATTGCCGTTCTGGGTGGAACCGGGTTTGTTGGCGGACATCTCGTCAGCCGTCTGAGTGGTGACGGACATCGGGTGCGCGTGCTGTCGCGGCACCCTCATCGGCACCGTCAACTGGCGTTGTTGCCCAATGTCGAGCTGGTTCGATGCGATGTTTTCGATGCACGCGCATTGCGGCGGGCATTGGCTGGTTGCTCGGCTGTCATCAATCTGATCGGGATTCTTAATGAATCCCATCACCAGACGTTTCGGCAGGTGCATGTCGCTTTGCCAGCAAGAATCGTCGAGGCCTGCAAGTCGTGTGGAATTCACAGAATGCTGCACATGAGCGCCTTGAATGCGGATTCGGGCGCGCCCAGCCGCTATCTGCGCAGCAAGGGCGAGGGAGAAAACCTTGTCCATACCACCAGTGGCGGACGTTTGGCCGTCACCAGCTTTCGACCATCGGTGATTTTCGGGCCGGGTGACTCGTTTCTCAATCGATTCACCAGTCTGCTGCGGCTGATGCCGGGCGTCATGCCACTGGCATGTCCGAAATCGGTGTTGTCGCCGGTGTATGTCGGTGATGTGGTCGACGCCATGGTTCGGGCCCTGACCGATCGTGATACGTTTGGCAAACGCATCGAACTCTGTGGCCCACGTGAATATTCGCTCAAGGAACTGGTGGCATTGGCGGCCAGGTATTCCGGACAGTCGCCCACGATCGTACCCTTGCCGCGCTGGGCATCGAAGACACAGGCCATCATCATGGGGTCATTGCCTGGCAAACTGTTCACGCTGGACAATTATCACTCGCTGCGGGTGCCCAGTGTTTGCCGCCAACGGCAGCACGGGCGAACCCCGATCGAGGCGGTGGCGCCACTGTATCTCGGCAAGCTCGGTCGTGAGGCGCGGATGCAAGCCTATCGCCAGCGGGCGGCAGAGGAGTGGGCTCAGGACGAGTTTGCCTGACAGGTTGCCGGCCCCATCAGCCGACGGCTTCTTTGGGCCACTGACAGTGGCTTGAATGTCTGGATCGTAGCGTAGAAACGCTGGAAATCCTGATCGCAGGCATCGAGCCAGCGCAGGAAGTCCGGGATCTTGTCGCGGTAGA
>CAZTJP010000117.1:0-6784 GCA_964613895.1 uncultured Thiotrichales bacterium
CGGGCTAACCGGGCAACCTGTAGATCCGTGAAATGCCCGCGACGCCTTGGGCTCCCTGTTCGAATGCCTGGCGGCGATCTTCCAGGCCAACGCCGCCCAGCGCATAGACCGGCATCGGCACCGGCTCGGCCAGTTGACGAAAACGTGCCCAACCCAACGGCGTTTGTCCCGGGTGGGATCGTGTTTCACAAACTGGTGACAGAAGTACGAAATCCACCCCCAGACGCGTGGCATGATCCAGCTCTTCGGCATTGTGGCATGCCGCAGAAACCAGCAACCCCTGCGCCGACGACGGCAACTGTGTCAAAGACAACAGCCGCCGACTGTTGAGGTGCACACCCGCAGCTCCCAGGGCCGTAGCTTGCTCGAATGAGCCCGTCAACATCAAGCGGCAGGATCGCCGCCGGGCCAGCGGCGCCGCCTGTGCCGCAACAGCCTCATAGTCACCAGCGGAGAGCGACGGCAAACGCAAAATCACCACGCCCCGCTTGCAACAGTTGATCGTCAGCGATGCCAGCAACTCCCCAACAGTCAGGTCTGGCGGGGTAATGGCGCAACGATCCGGCAACATCAGCGCCGTCAATACCGGCGCATCCGCGGCCGGAAAATCCAGCTTGTGCAAGGCATCGACATCGAACCAGGCTGTCCGCTGCCCTTCCAGACCGCGAGGCATCCCGTCGAACGCGTAAACCTTGAAAAAGGAGAGCGCCACGAACCGATCGTCGTAGCGGTGCAGAATCCGAATCAACGGGCGACTACGAACCACCTCGATGCCCAGCTCTTCTCGCAGCTCACGCGCCAAGGCTTCTTTCGGCGTCTCACCCAGCTCCAGCTTGCCACCGGGAAACTCCCATTTCCCGCCTTGATGAGCAGATGCCGAACGCCGGCTGAGCAACACCTGTTGGTTGCGTTCGATTACACCCGCCGCCACCTCAACTGGCGCGGAGCCATCAGGTTCGGTATTCGGCGTTGATCCTGACATATTCGTGGGACAGATCCGAAGTCCAGACCGTCGCCCCGGCCGCCCCTTGATCGAGCACAATGCCGATGCGAATCTCATTGCCTGCCATCACTTCGGCACCTGCCGCCTCACTGTAGCCAGTCGCTGGCTCCCCCCGTTCGATGACCGTGACATCCCCAAGCCGAATGGTAACCCGGGAAACATCGAGCTGCGTGACCGGCGCACGCCCGACAGCAGCCAGAATCCGCCCCCAATTCGGGTCACTGGCGAACAAGGCCGTTTTCACCAAAGGAGAAGTCGCCACGGTATACGCAACAGTTTTGGCTTCTGCACGGCTGGCAGCGCCGGAAACGCTGATTTCGACGAACTTGGTGGCACCTTCGGCATCACGCACGATCGCCTGCGCCAGATGATCGAAGACCGCCTGCAACGCTCCGCGAAACACCGGATCGCCCTCCACCGACACGCCAGCGGCTCCGGTGGCCATCAAAACACAGGCATCATTGGTCGAAGTATCGCCATCCACGGTGATGCTGTTGAAACTGGTCTCGGCGCAGGATTCCAGCAAGGTTTGCAGCCCTGCTCGGGAAATTTGCGCATCAGTGGCGATGAACGACAACATCGTCGCCATGTTGGGATGGATCATGCCCGACCCCTTGGCGATGCCGGTAATGGTAACGCGTGCGCCATCGATCTCGACCTGCCGGGAAATGCCTTTGGGCACTGTATCGGTCGTCATGATCGCCCGGGCAGCGGCATCCCAGCCCGCATCACTGAGCGATTCAACCAGCCTCGGCAATGCCGCTTCGATGCGTTCGAACGGTAATGGCTCACCAATGACGCCGGTGGAGAAAGGCAACACGGATTCGGTTGAAACACCGCTCAACTGCGCCACCGCCGCGCAGCTGGCCTGCGCGCCCTGCTCACCCTCGCGCCCCGTTCCGGCGTTGGCGTTGCCGGAATTGATCAACAGAAAACGGGGGGCGCTGGATGCCAGGTGGCGCCGGGCAACGATCACCGGCGCGGCACAAAAGCGGTTCTGGGTGAAAATCGCTGCGGAAACCGTACCTTCCGCCAATTCGACCAGTACCAGATCATCGCGTCCCTGATAACGAATCCCCGCACCCGTGGCAGCGAGCCGAACACCCGGTACGGGCTGCAGATTCACGTCAACCTCCGCACCGCTGACCACGCACGGCGTTGCCAACCACGCCGATCAGGACAGCTTGCCATGACACTGCTTGTATTTCTTGCCGGAACCACAAGGGCAAGGCTCATTGCGGCCGATCTTGCGGCCTTCACGCATGAAAGGCTCCTGGGGTGCTTGTGCCATCTCCTCTGCGGGCGCTTCGGGCTCCAGCACATTCTCCGCCTGCGGATGCTGGAACTCCATGTTCGCCTGGGCTTCCTCACTCGGCGGAGGCGGGATGTCCTGGGCGCTCTGGATTTGCAGCCGCATCAGCATCGAGGTGGTATCGAACTTCATCCGCTCGAGCAAATCCTGAAACATCTGGAAGGCTTCCTTCTTGTACTCCTGCTTGGGATCTTTCTGCGCATAACCACGCAAACCGATGCCCTGGCGCAGATAGTCCATGGCCGCCAGATGATCTTTCCAATGGCTGTCCAGCACCTGCAGCATCAAATCCTTCTCCAGCTGCCGCATCAGCGGCGCGCCGTAATGAGTCACCTTCTCCTCATACTGCTCATCGGCCGCGCGTACGATCTTGTCGATCAACGACTCTTCGTGCAGTTGCTCGTCCTCATCCAGCCATTGCTGCAATGGCAGATCGAGATTGAATGCTTCCAACAGCGCCTTTTCCAGACCCGGCACATCCCATTGCTCCTCGACGCTCCCCGGTGGAATGAACTCGGCAACCTTGCCAGCAATGGCATCCGCCCGGATATCACGAATCTCCTCAGAGATATCGTCAGACGACAGCAGCCAGTCGCGTTGCTCGTAGATGACCTTGCGCTGATCATTGGCCACATCGTCGTATTCCAGCAGGTTCTTGCGGATATCGAAGTTATGCGCCTCCACCTTGCGCTGGGCGTTTTCGATGGATTTCGAAACCAGCGTATTTTCAATGGCTTCACTATCATCCATCCCAAAACGCTCCATCAACGCCCGCATTCTGTCGGACGCAAAGATGCGCATCAGATTGTCTTCCAGCGAAATGAAGAAACGAGTCGAGCCGGGATCACCCTGACGGCCCGCACGTCCCCGCAGCTGGTTGTCGACCCGTCGCGACTCATGCCGCTCGGTGCCGATGATGTGCAGACCACCCGCCTCGATCACGGCATCATGACGCTGCTTCCAGTCTGCCTTGACCTGCGCGATCTGCTCATCGGTCGGATTCTCACCCAGTGCCGCGATATCGGCGTCGAGACTGCCTCCCAGCACGATATCCGTACCCCGGCCAGCCATATTGGTCGCAATGGTCACCGCACCGGCACGGCCAGCCTGTTCGACGATATGCGCCTCACGCTCATGCTGCTTGGCATTCAGCAGTTCGTGAGGAATCTTCTCCTTTTTCAACAAACCGGACAGGTATTCCGAGGTATCGATCGAAGCCGTCCCCACCAACACCGGCCGCCCTTGCGCGACTTTCTCCTTGATGTCCTCGATGATGGCCCTGAACTTGGCCTCCTGCCGCAGATAGACCAGATCGTTGTGATCCTTGCGAATCATTTCGGTATTGGTTGGAATCACCACCACTTCCAGGCCATAGATTTGCTGGAATTCGAAGGCCTCGGTATCGGCTGTACCGGTCATGCCCGCCAGCTTTTCGTAGAGACGGAAATAGTTCTGGAAAGTGATCGAAGCCAAGGTGTGATTTTCTGGCTGGATCGGCACCCCTTCCTTGGCTTCCATGGCCTGATGCAAGCCATCCGACCAGCGCCGTCCCGGCATGGTGCGCCCCGTGAACTCATCGACGATCACCACCTCGTTGTTGCGCACGATGTAATCCACATCCCGCTTGAACAACGCATTGGCGCGCAAGGCAGCATCGACATGGTGCAGCAAACCAAGGTTTGCCGTGTTGTACAGACTGTCACCCGGCTCCAGCAAGCCCGCCTCGACCAGCAGTTTTTCAATGTGGTCATGGCCCTCTTCCGAGATGAAGACCTGCTTCGCCTTTTCATCCACCGTGTAGTCGCCCGGCCCATCCTCGGTTTCCTGCTTCACCAGATGAGGGACGATGGCATTCACCTTGGTGTAGTACTCGGAAGACTCTTCCGCCGGACCGGAAATGATCAACGGCGTACGTGCCTCATCGATCAGAATCGAGTCAACCTCGTCCACAATCGCGAAATGCAGCGGCCGCTGAACCCGCTCATCGAGGCTGAACGCCATGTTGTCACGCAGATAATCGAACCCGAACTCGTTGTTGGTTCCATAGGTGATATCCGCCGCATAGGCTTCGCGACGCTGCGCCTGATCGAGTCCCTGAACGATGACACCCACACTCATGCCCAGAAAGTTGTACAGTGGACTCATCCATTCCGCGTCACGCCGGGCGAGATAATCGTTGACCGTAATGACATGCACCCCCTTGCCCGTCAACGCGTTCAGATAGACCGCCAGCGTCGCCACCAGGGTCTTGCCCTCACCGGTCTTCATCTCAGCGATATTGCCGTCATTCAGCACCATCCCGCCGATGAGCTGAACGTCGTAATGACGCAAACCCAATGTCCGCTTGCCCGCTTCGCGCGCTACCGCAAAAGCTTCGGGCAACAACGCATCGAGCGACTCACCATCGCTCAAACGCTGACGGAACTCCGGGGTCTTGGCTTGCAGCGCTTCGTCGGACAGCGCCTCCATCTCGGGTTCCAGCGCATTGATCTTGCTGACAACCTTCCTGTACTGCTTGATCAGCCGATCATTCCGACTGCCAAACACTTTCCTGGCAACGCTTCCTAACATCGAATATTTCCAACAACATTTCTGGGGGAGGCAATCATAGCGCAACTCTCAGTAAGCGCCCATCATCACCGGCCAACAGACTGTGAGCAGACCCAGAAAAAACGATACGAAATGTGAAATGGCCGACCAGCCTGACGCATCGGCGCCCAGTCCAGAGCAGTTCCGGGGTTAACCCGGATCTCTCACAAGGTCACGACTGCGACCCCCAGCCATCACATTGCCTTGAGCGGCCTCGCTATGCGACCCTGTGAGAAATCCGGGGGAAGCGGATGGATGATCGATTCGGTGGAACCGACCCGCGACCAGAACAGCAGCCTTTACTTGTTCCGTGCCAGCAAGCGGCGAGGATTGATCTTCTTGCCGTTCTTGATCACTTCGAAATGCACATGCGGCCCGGTGGAACGTCCGGTGGACCCCATCTTGGCGATCTCCTCACCCTTCTTGACGACATCCCCCACCTTGACCAGGATCTTCGAGGCATGGCCATAGCGGGTGTGATAGCCATTCTTGTGGTCGATTTCCACCATCAGACCATAACGGCCATGCTTGCCTGCGTAGACGACCACTCCGCCAGCGGCAGCCAGAATGGGCGAACCCATGCGGCCCGCAAAATCGATACCGCTGTGGAACTGTCGCCTGCCGGTGAAAGGATCATTGCGATATCCGTAACTGGAAGAAATCCAGCCACTCTTGACCGGCTTGCCCTTGGGCTCGACATCCTCATGCAAGTGTTTGGATAACAACAGATCCTCGAGAATGCTCAACTGCTGCTCCTTGTCCAGCAAGGACTGCTCCAGCTTGTCGAGCATCAGCGCCAGCTCAGTACTCTCGGTAGGTGGCGTATCGATGGACTCATCCGCACCCCCCATGGCCGGAACATTGGAGAAGTCGAACTCCCCGGGCGCCAGATCCGCCATCTGCACAAGCTTGCTACCGAGCGCGTTGAGCCGATTGATATGGGCCTGTAACAGCCCGATCCGCTGGGAAAAAGCATCGAGATCTGCATCGATGCTCACCCGGGTACGATGAACCAGTGCCTCCTGCTCCTGCAACGAAGCCCGCAGTCTTTCGAGCTCGGTCAACGGTTTGTTCCGTGAACCCAGATAGTAACCACCGGCCAGGCACAGCGACAGGCTGACCAGAAAACCAAGAACCAGGAGGGGGAGCTGCCATGACGTTCCATTGTCATTGATTCGGGCAGTAGAACGAATCAGTTTATGTTTCAACATGGCTTACTTAGAATAGAGACAATCTGTCCTCAAGCGACCTCACAAGAGGCCCGATAAGAAATTCAGGCTAGCGCAGCTGCGCCAAGCGCCCGCATAATATCCGAAAAGTGCAACGAAGTCCTAATTTTTACAGTTATTGACTCACTGAGGCGTCCAGAATCCCGTGGACAGATTGACAAAACTCATCCCCCAACACTTGCAAAATGAACTCAAAGCACTCGATCGGCTCAACGACACGGTGCTGGCCGCATTGCCACAATCCGTCCGCCCCCATGTACGAGTCACCGGCATCAAGCATTCGATGCTGCGCCTGACCGCCGACAGCCAGAGCTGGGCAAGCCAGCTACGCTACCACGAGAGTCAGATCGTCGCCGCGCTGTTCGAACAAACCGGCCGAGCCGACTGGAAAATCCGGATCCGCACACAAAACCGGCGGTTCGATCGGCCTCCTCACAGCCCGGCGCCACAATCAGCCGCGGAAACGCCGCCCGTCAGTGAAGCACGACACCGGCTTCGGCGCCTGCTCAAACAACTTTGAGTACGAATAATGCCTGATTGTTCCGATCAGCACACGGAACAGACAGACAAGACATGAAGAAAAGCGTGCAACCGGATGAAGACCGGTCGGTACGCTGTATGCCGGCAGCCCTGAAAGGGCTGGAGAGAAAT
>CAZTJP010000118.1:0-6765 GCA_964613895.1 uncultured Thiotrichales bacterium
GTTCGAGTGGGGTGGTTGTGCCTTGAATCGGGAGAAGGATTGGGCGTAATCTGGCTGTCCTGTTGGCGACCGGGAATGGACGGTGATGACTTCTGAAAACGGTACGGTATCGATTGAGATTCCGGTGGTTCGTGAGCCGAACACGGCTGATATTCTGGCGTCGATTCCGCAGTATTCTGCCGCGGAGAAGCGGGCGGTTGAAGCGGAGATCAAGGCGGAGCTCAAACGCCAGAATGCGGTTTTGGTGGCGCATTATTACACCGATGCGGATTTGCAGAGGATTGCGGAGGAAACAGGGGGGTATGTTTCCGATTCTCTGGATATGGCGCGTTTCGGCAATGAGCATCCAGCGGATACGCTGATTGTTGCCGGGGTTCGTTTCATGGGGGAGACGGCGAAGATTCTCAATCCAGAGAAGCGGGTGTTGATGCCGACGCTGGAGGCGGAGTGTTCGCTGGATCTGGGGTGTCCGGCCGATGCGTTTACCCGGTTTTGTGACGAGCACCCTGATCGCACGGTGGTGGTCTATGCCAATACCAGCGCGGAGGTGAAGGCGCGGGCGGATTATGTGGTGACTTCGAGCATTGCGGTGCGGTTGATCGATCATCTCGATGCCGAGGGACATCGGATTCTGTGGGCGCCGGATCGCCATTTGGGGCGTTATATCCAGCAGGTCACCGGGGCGGATATGTTGCTTTGGCAGGCGTCTTGTGTGGTGCACGATGAGTTCAAGACGCGTGCCCTGGGGCAGTTGATGACGCAGTATCCGGATGCAGCGGTGCTGGTGCATCCCGAGTCGCCGGCGAGCGTCCGTGATGTCGCAGATGTGATCGGGTCCACAACTCAGCTCATCGAAGCGGCGAAAAAACTGCCAAACCGTCGCTTGATTGTTGCAACCGACAAGGGAATTTTTTACAAGATGCAACAAAAGGCCCCGGATAAGGAACTGATCGAGGCGCCGACTGGTGGTGCGGGTGCGACTTGCCGTAGTTGTGCACATTGCCCGTGGATGGCGATGAACAGTCTCGACAGTTTACTCAGGGTGCTGAAGACAGGTGAGAACGAGATCCACGTTGAGGAGTCGGTCAGGGTCAAGGCCTTGCGCTCCACTCAACGGATGATCGATTTTGCCAAGACATTGACGGACTGACGCGGTCGCAGTCGTGACCCGGTGAGAAATCCGGGCCAGGCGCCGGCGGTCGTGGCATCCGGGAGAACATGCCATTGCGAGCTGGTGCTGGGCGAGTGCTTGGGTTTGCAATGGGGAAACAGCGATATTCACATCGGGCCAGGAGGGTTCGGAGGTGTTCGCAATTGGAGTGCAACGATGAACACACAACCGCCAAAGATTCCCCTCGCGGTATTTCGCAAGATGGCGCGTTCGCTGTCGGCGGACGAGCTGGCCAAACTGCCGCCTGAAAAACTGCCTGACCGGATTCCGGTCGATTTTCTCGAGTCGCTCGACCCGGAAACTTCACGCACGATCGATGCGTTGATTCTGGCGCAGCAGATGTCTGTGCTGGAAAAGCAGCGTTCGCAGCGGCAGAAGCTGGGGCCGGAGCTGGCCAGCGCATTGAGCCTGGCAGGGCGCAATGAGGATGATACGCCGGTCGGTCAGTTGCGGCGCCGGCTGGCACGCTTTCTCAACCGGGTGCAGTCGAATGTCGGCAAGTCGATCAGCACGACCCAGGCGCTGGATCATCTGCAGGCGCTCGAGCGGCACCGCGATCTGGTCGGGCGCGTGCAGGATGAGTATCAGGTACTCACCGAGGCGCGCAAGTTGCTGCGAGAAGCGTTGTTCAAGCCACTCGATGAGGAACCCGAGATCCGGGCCGCAGAGGCGAAACTGGCGCAGCAGAGCGAGGTGCTGTGCCAATTGCTGGGCCGCTATTTTGCCGAGCGCTGCAAGTTGTGCCTGGTGATCATGCAGGGATACCGCAAGCGGTTGCAACGCGAGTCGGATTTGCGGCAGGAGATCGGTGGTCGCCTGGATGTACTGACGCGTGGTCAGGCGGTGACGGATGAAGCGGACGCCGGGGAGCGCCGGCAATTGCACAACGAGATCCGTGCGTTGTACCGGAAGATGCGTCGGCTGGGCGTATTGATCGACGAGAGTGATCTGACCTACTGGATGGATATCGTTGTCGATTTTGGCCTTTACCGGCGTGCCGATACGCAATATGGCGCTTTGGTGGATCGAAGCGCCGAGGAGCTGGGCCGATTGATGGAGACATATTTCAGTAGCGCCGAACAGTTGCAATTCAGCCAGCCAGGTGACAGGTACGCACCGGTGCCGATGAACCGGGGCGAGCAGTATGAACAGTCGAGCGCGGCTTTTCTGCGCAGCTACCTCGACCGCCGCCAGCCGGCGATTGCGCGTCAGGGCTGCGTCAGCGCGGCCGACCGGGCCTATGCCATCAGTCGTATCAAGCGGGTATTGGGGGTTTGATGCTCGAATTTGATTGCTGAAAGGGGCGCTCAAAGGGGGCGCTGATTGGAACCCGGGGTAAATGGTGCGTCCTTGCACCTTTCGCAGTAGTTACCCGGATGTGAGTCGGAATGGAGTGCCGAGAGGTGCGTCACTCCAGGAGGAAAGACCGCTCACTTGTTATTGTTGTTGTTCCGTATAACCGGGATCGATTCTGGATCAGCCGAGGGGCGCTGGCAAGCCGGCGACAATCGAGGCGCACAACCGGTCACGCTTTTCTGGCAAAATGGGCGCCAGAGGTGAATCACTATGCAAATTCTCGTTGTTGGCGGCGGTGGCCGCGAGCATGCGCTGGCGTGGAAACTGGCCCAGTCACCCCGTGTTTCCAAGGTCTTCGTAGCGCCCGGCAATGCGGGCACGGCGCGTGAGCCGGGGCTGGAGAACGTCCCGATCGACGCCGAGGCGCTCGATGAGTTGTTGGCGTTCGCAAAGGAAAAAAAGGTCGATCTGACCGTGGTCGGGCCGGAGGCGCCGCTGGTCGCGGGCATCGTCGATCGTTTCCAGGAGGCGGGCCTGCGCATCTTCGGGCCGACCGCCGGAGCGGCGCAGCTGGAGGGCTCCAAGGCATTCTCCAAGGACTTTTTTGCCCGCCACGGGATTCCCACGGCAGCGTATGCCAATTTCACCGAGATCGAACCCGCGGTGGCCTATATCCGTGAGCAAGGCGCGCCGATCGTCGTCAAGGCGGATGGACTGGCGGCCGGCAAGGGGGTGATTCTGGCGCAGGACGAGCAGCAGGCCATCGACGCGGTGAAGGATATGCTGGCAGGCAATGCCTTTGGCGAGGCTGGCCACCGGGTGGTGATCGAATCGTTTCTGACGGGTGAGGAAGCCAGCTTCATCGCCATGGTCGATGGTGAACACATTCTGGCGATGGCCAGTTCCCAGGACCACAAGGCGCGTGATGACGGTGACCGTGGCCCGAACACCGGTGGCATGGGCGCCTATTCGCCAGCGCCGGTGGTGACGCCTGAAATCACCGAGCGGGTCATGCGCGAGGTGATGATGCCCACCGTGGCGGGCATGGCGGCCGAGGGTAATCCGTTCACGGGTTTTCTCTATGCCGGGCTGATGATCGAAGCCGATGGCACGCCAAGGGTGCTGGAGTACAACGTTCGATTCGGCGATCCGGAGACTCAGCCGATCATGATGCGGCTGCAATCCGATCTGGTGGATCTGATCGAGGCGGCGCTGGATGGGCGTCTCGATGAGGTGGAAGCGCAGTGGGACCCGCGCGCCTCGCTCGGCGTGGTGCTGGCGGCGGGGGGGTATCCCGGCAGTTACGCCAAGGGCGATGTCATTCATGGGCTGGAGGCTGGTGACGGGCCGGATTGCAAGGTTTTCCATGCAGGCACGGCGGTGCAGGGTGATGCGGTGGTCACCGCTGGCGGTCGGGTGCTGTGTGTCGTTTGTCTTGGCGACACGGTGCAAGCGGCGCAAGCGCGAGCCTACGAGCGGGTGGCGCAGATCGATTGGCGTAATCGCTATTACCGGACGGATATCGGCTATCGGGCGATCGCGCGCGGCGCCTGAATCCATGCGAGCGGTTTCCGCGGTTTTCCGGATTGCAGCGCTGGCCGTGCTGCTGATTGTCGGTGTGGGTATGGCGCTGGCATTGTCGGGCGACGTGCGCGAAGCTGTGCCCGGGCGCCGTTTCAGGGCAGTGCGGCGGCGCTGGTTGTCCTGGGTGGTAAGGGTGATCGGCGTACGCATCGAGCGCCATGGAAAGGCGCTCGAGGAACCGGCGTTATGGGTCGCCAACCATATTTCCTGGCTGGATATTCCCGTGATTGGCAGTCTCGCCGAGGTGGGGTTTCTGTCCAAGGCCGAGGTGGCGCATTGGCCGGTGATTGGTTTCCTCGCCCGCCGCAGTGGCACCCTGTTCATCGAGCGTGGCCGGCGCGGGGCGGCGGATGGTGCAGCTCGTCTGCTCGGGGCTCATTTACGCAGCGGGCACAGTGTGCTGATCTTTCCGGAAGGGCGTACCACCGATGGGCGGGATGTGCGCCGTTTCCATGGTCGCCTGCTGGGCCCGGCCATCGAGCAGGATCTACCGATCCAACCGGTTGCGCTGCGTTATCGCAATGATCAGGGCGAGCGTTGTCGGGCGACGCCTTTTGTTGATGATATTCCCTTGCTGACCAGTGTCTGGCGGACGCTCACGGCCAAACGGGTGGTGGCGGAGATTCATTTTCTGCCCGCTGTTCGCGCGGCGGATTTCCCGTCACGCAAGGCGCTGGCGGAAGCCCTGGAAACCGGCGTGCGGGCGGTCGTGACTCGCTGACCAGCGGTTGGCAGTGTATAATCCCCGCCCTTTTGCCCAGCCGGATAGCCTGAAGTGATCGAGAAACTCCGTAACATTGCGATTATCGCCCATGTCGACCACGGCAAGACCACGCTCGTCGATGAGCTGCTGAAACAGTCGGGAACGCTCGGTGATCGCGCCAACGCCGCCGAGCGGATGATGGATTCCAACGACCTCGAGAAAGAGCGCGGCATCACCATTCTGTCCAAGAATACCGCGATCCGCTGGCAGGACTATCGCATCAATATCGTCGATACGCCGGGTCATGCCGATTTTGGCGGCGAAGTCGAGCGGGTTCTGTCGATGGTCGATTCGGTGCTGCTGCTGGTGGATGCGGTGGAAGGCCCCATGCCGCAGACCCGGTTCGTCACCCAGAAGGCTTTCGACATGGGGTTCCGGCCCATCGTCGTCATCAACAAGATCGACCGCGAGGGCGCCCGCCCGGACTGGGTGCTCGATCAGACCTTCGATCTGTTCGACCGGCTCGGCGCCACCGATGAGCAACTGGATTTTCCGGTCATCTACGCCTCGGCGATCAATGGCTATGCCAGCACCGACGCGGAGGTGCGCGAAGGCGACATGGAGCCGCTGTTCCAGGCGATCGTCGAAAACGTCTCGCCGCCGGATGTCGATCTCGATGGCCCGTTTCAGTTGCAGGTCAGCTCGCTGGATTACAACAGTTATGTAGGGTTGATCGGCATTGGGCGCATCAAGCGTGGCACGGTACGGAGCAATACCCAGTTGCGGGTGATCGATGCCGAAGGGAATGAACGCCGGGGCCGTATCTTGCAGATTTTCGGTTTCCACGGCCTCGAACGGGTCGAGTTCGACAGCGCCAGCGCCGGTGACATCATCGCGTTCACCGGCATGGATGAGCTACATATCTCCGATACGCTATGCGATCCGGAACAGGTCGAAGCCCTGCCGCCCTTGACGGTGGATGAACCGACAGTGAGTATGACCTTTCAGGTCAATACCTCGCCGTTTGCGGGTAAGGACGGTAAATACATCACCTCGCGCAATATTCAGGAACGGCTCGATGAGGAGCTGAAACACAACGTCGCGCTGCGGGTGGAGCCGACCGATGATCCGGACAAGTTCCGGGTTTCCGGCCGTGGCGAACTGCATCTGGGAATTCTGATCGAGAACATGCGCCGCGAAGGTTTCGAACTGGCGGTATCGCGTCCGGAAGTGGTGATTCGCGAAATCGACGGCGAGAAGCAGGAACCCTATGAACAGCTCACCGTGGATATCGAAGAGCAGCATCAGGGGGCGGTGATGGAGAAACTCGGCGAACGCCGGGCGGAATTGAAGGATATGCAGCCGGACGGCAAGGGCCGGGTACGGCTCGACTTCATCGTGCCCGCCCGCGGCTTGATCGGCTTTCAGACCGAGTTCATGACCATCACCTCCGGTTCGGGCTTGCTGTTCCATGTTTTCGACCACTATGGACCGTATCGGCCGGAACGCATTGGTCAGCGCACCAATGGGGTGCTGATTTCCAACGGAACGGGCAAGGCGCTGGCCTATGCGCTGTTCAATCTGCAAGAACGTGGTCGTTTGTTCACCGCGCATGGCGATGAGGTCTATGAAGGGCAGATCATCGGCATCCATTCGCGCGACAACGATTTGACCGTCAATCCGCTCAAGGCCAAGCAGTTGACCAATATCCGTGCCGCCGGCAGTGATGAAAACCTGATCCTCACACCACCGCTCAAGTACACGCTGGAGCAGGCGCTGGAGTTCATCGACGATGATGAACTGGTCGAGGTGACGCCCAATCACATCCGGTTGCGCAAAAAGCATCTCAAGGAACATGAACGCAAGAAGGCCGCCCGCCAGGTCGCCTGAGCGTGACCCAAGGTGTGTCGAATCAATGTGCAGGCCAACACCACGATGTCCAGCCCCCGTCATTCCGGCAGGACGCAGGCATCCAGCGCCTCTTCCCGTCATTCCGGCAGGATGCCGGAAT
>CAZTJP010000119.1:0-6731 GCA_964613895.1 uncultured Thiotrichales bacterium
CCCACTCCCCAGGAATCGCTGGATTATCATTCGTCGAACCCGCCCGGCAAGCTGGCGGTCGAGGTGACCAAGCCGACCCGGACCCAGAAGGATCTGGCGATGGCTTATACGCCGGGCGTGGCCGAGCCGGTGCGGGCGATCGCGGCAGCGCCGGATGAGGCGTATCGCTACACGGCGCGGGGCAATCTGGTGGGCGTGATCACCGATGGCACGGCGGTGCTGGGGCTGGGCAATGTCGGCCCGCTGGCGGGCAAGCCGGTGATGGAGGGCAAGGCGGTACTGTTCAAGCGTTTCGCCAATATCGATGTGTTCGATCTCGAAGTGGACGCCAGCGACCCGGATGAGTTCGTGCGTGTGGTCACGGCGCTGGCGCCGACTTTTGGCGGCATCAATCTGGAGGATATCGCCGCGCCGCATTGTTTCGCGATCGAGCGGCAGTTGTCGGCGGCGCTGGATATTCCGGTGTTCCATGACGATCAGCATGGTACGGCGATCATCATTGCTGCGGGTTTGCTCAATGCGCTGGAGATACAGGGCAAGCGGCTCGATGAGGTGAAGATCGCCTGTCTCGGTGCGGGCGCGGCGGGTATTGCGTCGATGAGCCTGCTCAAGGCGCTGGGGGCGCAGCCGGAGAATTTGTTCATGCTCGACCGCAAGGGCGTGATTCATGCCGGCCGCGACGATTTGAACGAGTACAAGGCGGCGTTCGCGCACGAGACCGACCACCGCACGCTGGCCGATGCCTGTACCGATGCGGATGTGTTCATCGGCGTTTCCGGCGCCAACTTGCTGCCGCCGGAGAAGCTCCAGCGCATGGCGAAGCATCCGGTGGTGTTCGCGCTGTCGAATCCTGATCCGGAGATCAGTCCCGAGCTGGCGCACCGAACCCGAGACGATTTGATCATGGGCACCGGTCGCAGCGATTACCCCAACCAAGTGAACAATGTGCTGGGATTTCCGTTCATCTTTCGTGGCGCGCTGGATGTCCGCGCCCGTGCGATCAATACCGAGATGCAGATTGCCGCCGTGCACGCGCTCAAGGATCTGGCGCGCCAGCCGGTGCCGGCCGAGGTGCTGTCGGCCTATCAGCTTCAATCGCTGGAATTCGGGCCGGAATACATCATTCCCAAGCCGCTCGATCCGCGTCTGATCGATGTGGTGGCGCCGGCGGTGGCGCAGGCGGCCATCGACAGCGGCGTGGCGCGCGTCTGAGGCGATCCGGTTACGCCGTTTTCAGCGAGAACAGCCGGCGCGCGTTGTCGCTGGTGACTTCGATCACTTCATCGACCGATATCTTGCGCAGCTCGGCCAGTGTGTGGGCCACTTCCGGCAGCCAGGCCGGTTCATTGCGCTGGCCGCGATGTTGCTCGCCGGGCTGATCCGGTGCATCGGTTTCCAGCAGCAGACTTTCCAGCGGCAGGGTGGCCGCGATGCGGCGCAGACGGGTGGCCCGCGGCCAGGTGAGCGGCCCGCCGAATCCCAGCAGAAATCCCCGCTCGATCAGCTGCCTGGCTTGTTCCAGGCTGCCGGAATAGCTGTGCATGACGCCACGCACGTCGGGGTACTCGCGTAACAGCATCATCACCGCTTCGACCGATTTGCGCGCATGGATGATGACCGGCAGTTCGAATCGTTGCGCCAGCGCGAGCTGGGCGCGAAAGATTGCGGTCTGTTTCTCCTTGTCCGGCTTGGGGATGTAGAAATCCAGCCCGCATTCACCGACGGCGACAGGCCTTTCACGCTCGAGCCAGGTTTGCAGCCGGTCGATGTCATCGTCACGGTGTTCGGCCTGGAACATGGGATGCAGCCCGTAGGCGGGATGAACACCGGGGTAGCGGGCGCAGATCTGCCGCAGGCCGGGCCAGCTGGTAGCGGTGATGGCAGGTGTGATGATATGCCTGACGCCAGCCTGGCGGGCGCGTTGGTAGAGCGCGTCACGGTCGGCGTCGAACGCCGGGGCGTCGAAGTGACAATGGCTGTCGATCAGTTCGTGGCGGGTGTCGTTCATGGCGGTGTCGGGGCTGCACGCTCGGATTCGGGAATTATGATTACATAAACAAAATGAATTTGATCGGCTTTTCGCTGCCGTTCACACTCGCACAGCTTTAGAAAATACTAAATTACTAATGAATGCGGAAGTGAAGAACGGGGAAGGCAGCGTCGAGGTCAAGACCACGACTTGTTACATGTGCGCCTGCCGCTGTGGCATCAAGGTGACGCTCAAGGACGGCGAGGTACGCTATATCCAGGGCAATCCGAATCATCCACTGAACAAGGGCGTGCTCTGCGCCAAGGGTGCTTCGGGGATCATGAAGCAGTATTCGCCGGCGCGGTTGACACGGCCGTTGCTGCGGCGGCCCGGTACCGAGCGCGGCGCGGGTCAGTTCGACGAGATCAGTTGGGACGAGGCGTTTTCCATACTCGAGGAACGGCTCGGCCGGTTGCGGCGGGAAGATCCGAAAAAATTCGCGTTGTTCACCGGGCGCGATCAGATGCAGGCGTTGACCGGCCTGTTCGCCAAGCAGTTCGGCACGCCCAATTACGCAGCGCATGGCGGTTTCTGCTCGGTCAATATGGCGGCCGGGCTGATCTATACCATGGGCGGTTCGTTCTGGGAGTTTGGCGGGCCAGATCTGGAACGGTCGCGGTTGTTCATCATGGTGGGCACGGCCGAGGATCATCATTCCAATCCGATGAAGGTCGAGCTGTCGAAATTCAAGCGCAATGGTGGCCGCTTCATCGCTATCAATCCGGTGCGCACCGGCTATGCAGCGATTGCCGATGAGTGGGTGCCGATCAAGCCGGGCACCGACGGCGCGCTGTTTCTGGCCTTCATTCATGAGCTGATCCGGCTCGGTTTGTACGACCGCGATTTTCTGGTGCGCTATACCAATGCCGCCGAGCTGATCAATCTCGACCAGCAGAGCAGTGAATACGGCATGTTCGTGCGCTTCGAGGTGCCGGAGGAAGAGGGCTGTTTCGATCCGCAGAACAAACTCTGGTGGGACCGGGAGCTGGATCGGCCGATCTCCACGCATACCGAGGGCGTCGATCCGTTTTTGATGGGCGAGTTCCAGTTGCCTGACGGCACGCCGGTGAAGCCGGCTTTCCAGTTGCTGAAGGAGCGGGTGGAGCAGTACACGCCGGAATGGGCGGAAGGTATCACCGGGATTCCGGCCGAGACCATTCGGCGGCTGGCGCAGGAGATGGGCGTGGTCGCCCGTGACCAGAAGATCGAGCTGCCCATCCAGTGGACCGATTGCTGGGACAAGGATCACGATACGGTGGTGGGCAATCCGGTGTCCTTCCATGCGATGCGCGGCTTGGCGGCGCATTCCAATGGCTTTCAGAGTATCCGCGCGCTGGGGATTCTGATGACCCTGCTGGGTACCATCGACCGGCCCGGTGGTTTTCGTCACAAGTCACCGTTCCCGCGACCGATTCCGCCTTGTGCCAAGCCGCCGAGTTCACCCGATGATGTGCAGCCGGAAACGCCGCTCAATGGCATGCCGCTGGGCTGGCCGGCCGATCCGGACGATCTGTTCGTGGACGATGATGGCGAACCGGTTCGGATCGACAAGGCGTTTTCCTGGGAGTATCCGCTGTCGGTGCATGGGCTGATGCACAATGCGATCACCAATGCCTGGCGCGGTGATCCGTATCCGATCGACACATTGCTGCTGTTCATGGCGAACATGGCCTGGAATTCGTCGATGAATACCAGCGAAGTGCGCAAGATGCTGACCGACAAGGATGAGAACGGCGAATACAGAATTCCGTTCATCGTCGTCTCGGATGCCTACCGTTCGGAAACAGTCGATTTCGGCGATCTGATTCTGCCCGACACCAGCTATCTGGAGCGTTACGATGCGATGTCGATGCTCGATCGGCCCATTTCGGAATTCGATGGCCCGGTCGATTCGGTACGGATTCCGGTGCTCGAGCCGAAAGGCGACTGCAAGCCGTTCCAGGATGTGTTGGTCGAGCTGGGTGGCCGGTTGGGGCTGCCGGCGTTCGTCGATGAGCAGGGCAAGCCGCGTTACCGCGACTACCGCGAGTTCGTCGTCAACTATGAGACAGCGCCAGGCTCCGGCATTGGTTTTCTGGCCGGTTGGCGCGGCAAGGGTGGCGAGAAGTTTCTACGCGGCGAGCCCAACCCCCGACAGTGGGAGATGTATGCCGAGAACGATTGTGTGTTCCATTACAAACTGCCGCGTTCCTATCAGTACATGCGCAACTGGAACAAGGGCTATTTGCAGTGGGCGCAGGATCACGGCATGACCCGCTATGCCGAGCCGATCAATATCCATCTGTATTCCGAGGTGTTGCAGAAATTTCGGCTGGCGGCGCAGGGGCGCTCGATTGGGCGCCAGCCGCCGGAACGTCTGCGCAAGCGGGTCGAGACCTATTTCGATCCGCTGCCGTTCTACCATGAGCCGTTGGAGACCCAGCTCACCGATACCCGGAAATACCCGCTCAGTGCGCTGACGCAGCGGCCGATGGCGATGTATCACTCCTGGGATTCACAAAATGCCTGGCTGCGGCAGATCCATACCTGGAATTATCTGTATATGAATGCTGCCACGGCGCGCAAGCAGGGCTTGGCCGATGGGGATTGGGTGTGGGTCGAGTCACAATGGGGCAAGGTGCGTTGCCAGTGCAAATTCTCCGAAGCGGTCGAGCCGGGCACGGTGTGGACCTGGAACGCCATCGGCAAGGCAGCTGGGGCCTGGGGATTGACGCCGCGCGCCAATGAGTCGCAGCAGGGTTTTCTGCTCAATCATGTCATTTCCGAAGAATTGCCGGCGCATGAGGCTGGCGAGCATGTTTCCAACTCCGATCCGGTCACCGGCCAGGCGGGCTGGTACGACGTGCGCGTGCGGGTCTACAAGGCGGGCGAGGAGGAGCCCAGAGTCAGCTCGCCGCAGTTCACCCCGCTCAAGCCCTTGCCGGGCATGGAGAAAAAGCGCGGCAAGTGGCAGGGCTATGTGGCCGGCCAGTTCCGCAAGCGTTTCATGAAAGGGGGGAGACCATGACCCAACTTGCTTTGGTAATCGATTTGAATGTTTGTGTTGGATGTCACGCTTGTGTCACCAGCTGCAAGGAATGGAATACCTCTGGCGAGGCCGGGCCGATGTTCGATCACCGGCCTTACGACAAGGATCCGACCGGCACGTTCTTCAACCGCGTGCAGACTTTCGAGGTGGGCCAGTTTCCGAATACCGAAACGGTGCATTTTCCCAAGAGTTGTCTGCATTGCGAGGATCCACCCTGCGTGCCGGTGTGTCCGACCGGTGCCAGCTACAAGCGCGAGCAGGATGGCATTGTGCTGGTCGATTATGACAAATGCATTGGCTGCAAATATTGTTCGTGGGCTTGCCCCTATGGCGCGCGTGAGCTGGATGAGAAGCAGAAAGTCATGAAAAAGTGCACGCTCTGCGTTGATCGGATCTATGACGAGTCTTTGCCGGAAGCGGAACGCAAACCGGCTTGTGTGATGTCCTGTCCGACCAATGCCCGCTTGTTCGGTGATGTGCATGATCCGGATTCGGAGGTTTCGGTGGCGATTCGTGAGCAGGGCGGTTATCAGTTGATGCCTGAATGGGGTACCAATCCCGCCAATCATTATCTGCCGCGCCGCAAGATGCGCATCAAGATTCATCCGGATGAGCTGGAGCGGGCCGATAACCCGCTCGCCAAGGAAGAGCGCCGGCCCGCGGGTGCGACCGACAAGCCTACGCTGGACGATTTCACCACCTGGTAGAGAGACGACCCATGCATCCTGCTTTTTCTGTGATATTTCTCACCACCCTGATTGGTGCTGGCCAGGGCCTGTTCCTGGCGCTGTATACCGCTCAGGTCTATTCGCAGTTCCGTTTTCTGCCGCAGCAGAATATCGAGCAGTTCTATGCTGCCGGCAGCGCGTTGGCGGTATTGCTGTTGATTGCCGGCCTGCTAGCGTCGTTCTTCCATCTCGGTCATCCTGAACGGGCCTGGCGGGCGGTTGCCAAATGGCGTACCTCGTGGCTGTCGCGCGAGGTCATTGTGTTGCCGATCACCATGGTGTTGATCGCCGCTTATGGCGCGGCCCATTATTTCGGCTTCACCCAACCGCTGTTCATCATGCCGGGTGGCTCGAAGGTGGATTCGACTGCCATCGTCGGTTTGCTGGCCACGATCGCGGTGTTCACCTTGTTTCTGTGTACCGGGATGATCTATGCCAGTCTGCGTTTTCTGCAGGAATGGCACAGCTCGTTGACGGTGATCAACTATGTGTTGCTCGGTTCGGCTTCGGGCTTCACGCTGGCCACTGCATTGGCCGCCTGGATGGATAATGGTCTGGCCGGTTTCTATGCGGGTTGGGCGCTGATCCTGACGCTGTTGGCGCTGGTGTTCCGCAGCGCGGCGCTGATTCGCAACCGCCGCTTGCGGCCCAAATCCAATGCCCGCAGCGCCATCGGCGTGCGGCATACGGCGATCGAGCAGAAAACCCAGGGCGCCATGGGCGGCTCATTCAATACTCGTGAGTTCTTCCACGGCAAGACGACCCTGTTCCTGCGGGCGATCAAGTATCTGTTCATTATCTTGAGCTTCGTCGTGCCGGCCGTGCTGTTGGCCATCGTGTTCGCACATCCGCTATATCTGGTTGCCGCAGCCGCGTTTGCCGCGCAGTACCTGGGCCTGCTGGCCGAACGCTGGTATTTCTTTGCCGATGCCAACCATCCGCAGAA
>CAZTJP010000120.1:0-6669 GCA_964613895.1 uncultured Thiotrichales bacterium
ATGCCGCCCGTCTGCCCCCTGACTGAGTACATCATCGACGATTTTCCGGTACTCGGGCGTTGCGGTATCGACGACTACCAGTTCGTTCGTCGATGACGGGGGTTGAGTGTCGTTGCCATCGATGATGAGAATATCGTCATCGTTGAAATCGAAAGCCTCGGCCGCGACCGTTACCTGTTCGGGCGTATCGACCAGCCGGGTTTCTGCGGGCAGACCCGCTTGCGCGACCGGATCGGTCACGACGGCAGGAACGAAATCCGCCGAATAGAGTATGCGGCGTTCGATCGCCTGGATGACCGGTTGCCGGTACTTGGTTTTCGCTCGACCCATTGTTTATTCTTGTTGTTGCCCGGGTGGCGTTGTGTGCCCCTTGGGTATCAGCCGTTTCCGGCCGGCTCCATGTCCACCGTACAGCGGGCGCCGGCAGGGATCTTCAGATCCGGGTTGGCCAGTTCCAGCGTCACCCGAAAGGTGTTGCTGGCGGCGTCTATGGTCCGGTCGATGATGATGACTTTTGCGCGCCGCGTTTTGAAACCCGGCAATTTCGGGGTTACTTCGACCGACTGGCCTTTTTTGAACTGGTTGAAAAATTTGGCCGGCGCAATGACTTCGACGCGCAGCGGATCGACTTTGGCGATCCTGACGATGGGTTGATCCTGGATTCGGTCACCGGGCGACAGGTAACGCTCGGTGATGATGCCATCGATCGGGCTGCGCAGGATCCGTTGGTTGAGCTTCGCTCTGGCGAGTTTGAGTGCTTGTTCGGACTGTTTTTGATTTTCTCGCGCCTGTTCCAGTCGGTGCCGCGCCAGTGTTTCTTCCGTAACCGCCTTGTCCAGCGCCTGCTTGGAGACCAATGATTTTTTGAACAGTATCACCGCGCGTGTTTTTTCACGTTTGGCGTGTTCGAGTGCGGCGGTAGCGGCCTGGATCTCTGAATAGTCGTTGACCTTGAGCATGGCGAGATCGACCGATTTTCTTTCCACCTGGGCGGCCAGCCTGGCAACGACCTGGCCTTTCTTGACCTGGTCGCCCCGTTCGACACGGATCTCGGCCAGTACGCCGACGACCGGGCTGCCTAGCTCGACTTTCTCGGTCGGTTCGATGACGCAGGGCAATGAATCAGCCAGTAATGTGGTGACGGGTGCCGCCATCAGAGTGATGACGGTGAACAATCCGCCTGCGATATTTTTGTGTACTTCCATGATGTCCTCTCCTGATACCCATTTGTGGGTCACGATTGCCGTGGTTTTGTGCGCCACCATCGTGCAATCGTCGGCTGGGTTAGCTCGGTTGAATCACAGTCTACCCCGGTCCCCCCGTGGGCAGGCAAGCAGGTTTCTGCGGGGATGAGAACAGCATTGGCCCAACGACACGGATGACCGATGAGAAAGGGTCAACGGCCGATATTCGGCCCCTTTCCACGAATGGCCAGCCATCTTCTCATCTGCTTTTCCTGATTTATCAATTGCTGTCGTTGCCAGCGTGCCTGGATTTGCGCGCGCTTCTGAACGGTGGTGACGATCAATTGGGCGACTGGTCCGGGCAGCGTTTCGTAAAAAGTGAATACATGCGCCGCCAGTCGCTTGATCGGATATGGCAGATAGCGCTCGATGGTTGGATCGGACAGTGCCAGCAATGCTTCCACCGAGCCTGGTTGGCCATTGCGGGCGCAACGGCCTTCCACCTGGCGGTCGATACGTCGTGACGAGTTGAGGTTGGCACGAATGATATGCAAACCGCCGGCTGCCGCGACCGAGGGATGCAACTTGATATCGGCGCCGCGCCCCGCCATGTTGGTGGCGACGGTCACACGGCCTGGTTGGCCTGCCTGGGCGATGATTTCCGCTTCCTCGGCATCCTGCCGGGCGTTCAGGACGACATGCTCGATGCCCGCTCGATTCAGCCGTGCGGAAAGTTTGTGAGAGTCCTCGACCGAGCCGGTGGCGACCAGGACGGCGCGTTGTGCGCCGATCATTGCCTGGACACGTGCTCTGATGGCTTCGATGCGTGCCTGATCCTGCCGAAAAAGGCGGGTTTTGAGGTATCGCCGCCGGCTGGGTTGTCGCAACGGTGTTTCGATCACGGTCAGATCATAGCGGTGGAGCAGTTCGCGTTTGTCTTCGGTCAGTGTGCCGCTGGCACCGGCGAGTTTGAGATAACGTGGAAAAAGCTGCTGATAGGTGATTTTTGCCAGTTGCTCGAGTTCGCTGCTGATGGTGACCGATTCTTTCAATTCCAGCAGTTGATGGATGCCATGCGACCATTGGCGGCCATCCGCCAGGCGGCCGGTGACCGGGTCGATGATCTGTATCTTGTCATCACGGACCAGGTAATCGCGGTCACGATGGAAGAGCCAGCGCGCTGCCAGTGCCTGTTCGATCAGATGGTCGCGGAAGCGGGCGATACGCCATAGTCCGTCGAGATCGGCGCAGCGGCTGGCCAGCCATTGTCGGCCCTCGTCGGTCAGATGGATGCGGCGCTGTTTTTCATCGATCGCATACAGTGATTGCGAAGTCATTTCATTGGCAATGTTCAGTGCCAGCCGGTAGTGTTCCGTCTGCACAGACTGACGCCCCTGGCGCGAGAGAATGAATGGGGTGATGGCCTCATCCAGCAGGATGCTGTCGGCCTCGTCGATGATGGCGAAGTGCAGACCGGTCAGCAGTCGATCGGTGGATATTCGGCCACGGGTCAGTCGGTCAGCGATTTGTAGCAGCGGGGCGCGGGACTGCGGATGGCCGAGACTGTCGCGCAGATAATCGAAGGCGATTTCCCGCGCGGTGGTGAACAGTATCTCGCTGCGGTAGGCGAGCCGCCGCTCGGATGGATCGCTGCGGCTGGTGATCAGGCCGATGGTCAGTCCGAGACGCGCAGCCACGGGTCGGGCCAGTTCGGCATCGCGAGTGGCGAGGTAGTCGTTGGCGGTCAGGACATGCACTGGCACGCCGGTCAGCGCGGCGGTTGTTGCGGCCATCAGAATGGCCAGTGATTTGCCTTCGCCGGTCTGCATTTCCGCCAACGCGCCATCGAGCAGGCTCTGGGCCGCGATGAGCTGGGTGGGGTAGGGTGACAGGCCGGTGACGCGATGGATGGTGTGATGCACCAATCCCAATACGCGGATACGGACGGACGAAGCGGCCTGGCGGCGCCGCAGTTCTTGTTTGATTTGTTGTTGCAGCAGATGGACATGAGTGTCGTCCAGTCGATCCAGCTGCTGTGAGAACGCGAGCACTTGGTCGGCGAGGCGCCGGTAGCGTTGCAGCCGGCGATGAGTGGCGCGGGACTGAATCCCCTGTCGGATGCGCCTTGTGGCGTCGTGTTCCGGCTTCGGGTGTCGCTCGGCAAAGGGGCGCGTGGATTGCGGCGATGCGACCGATGGCCGACGGTGGGCGGTGAGAGCCATTGTCAGGCCCGGCTGGAAAAATGCTGGAACAGTATCTGCTTCCAGCGGATCAGCCATTGTTGCAGCAGCGGCATGTCGCCATGGTCGAAACGGAGCCAGGCGCGTTGTCCGATTCGCTCCAGCGACAGGCCGGGTGCCAACAGATCGACCTGGATGACGGCATCGACCGTTTTCAGGCCGGACTGATCGTTGGGATCGGTCAGAAACGGCCCACCGGCCGAATAGGCCAGCGCGGCATCGGGCAGTGTGTGGGTGGCGGCCGGATGAATACGCTGGATCACGACCGGATGCGTGGTTGGGTGTTCGCCGGAAAGTCGCAGTGTGGCGGTTGTCGGGTAATGCGACAGTTTTACCGCGTCCGGCTGCGCAATGACTGCGCTCAACCGAGTGTTGCTGTTTCCCAGCACATAGCCAACCACTTCGCCACGTTTGACGAAACGCCCCATCAGATCGTCGTAGTGGGGAATCACCACATGGCCGTCGGCAAGGCTGAGGATGGTCAGCGCCCGGGAGCGCTCGATCACGGTTGACAGTTCGGCACGCAGTTTTTCGGATTCATGCTTGAGCTGCGCCATTTTGGCACGATCGCTGTGCCTGTTAGCCTCGATCCGGGTGTCGATGGCCTTAAGCCGCGCTTCGAGTCGTTGACGGCGGGTCAGCAGCAAATCGTTTTGCAGCTCGATCAGCGGTTGTCCGCGATGCACCGTGGCGCCCGGTTCGACCAGAATCCTGCTGATGAATCCGCTGGCCCGGGCGCGCAGGCGTGATTCATCCGGCGCCTGGACGACCGCTTGGGTCAGTGTGGTGAATGGCATCGGCGTGAATAGCAGGAATCCGCTCACCGCAGTGACCAGCAGGCCGGTTTTGAGCAGCGCGCGCCCACGCACGGTGCTCGGTTCCGGTGAATGCCACAGATAGCGGATCAGCTGGATCGATGGCTTGAGCAGCAGCGAATGGAGAAAGGCCAGCGTGATGCCAGTGGCCAGCAGCAGCGAGATGTTGGCGAACCAGGTGCCGATCACGATCAATACCAGCCAGCGGTAGAGCCATGAGGCCGGTGCATACAGCAGCAGCCATGGACGTTCCCCAGGGTGCAGTGCTGGAGGCTCGAGCCGGGGGATACGCCATAGATAATGTTTGCCGAGCCAGATCCAGTATTGCCGGGAGCGGTTGGCCAGATCGGGGATTTCCAACCAGTCGGCCAGCAGGTGATAGCCGTCGAAGCGGACCAGCGGATTGGCGTTGAACAGAATGGTGGAGAGACCACCGACGGTCATGACGACAAAGGCGGCTTCGCGCAACAGGCTGTCGTCGATAGCCAGCCACAGGAACAGCGCCAGCGAAGCCAGCGTCACCTCCACGAGGATGCCGGCGGCGCTGACGACCATGCGCGCATGCCGGTCGGGAAACAGGTTGGCGGCGGAGGCATCGACATAGGGTACGGGCATCAATACCAGCAGGCTGATGCCGATTTCCTCCACCCGGCCGCCCCAGTGACGCACAGCCAGCGCGTGACCGAGTTCATGGCACAATTTGAGCACCGGAAAGAGCAGCCAGGTGAGCATCCAGAAACGGCCCGAAGGCAGGTGAGTGGCGGCATGTGCGGCGATCCCGGCCCAGTGCTGGCTGGCGGTGATCGCGGCGGTACCGGCGAGCAGCAATATGGCGAGCAGGGTCCAGCCGTGAAACATCCAGCGGGTCGGCCGCTCCAGGTGAGTCAGCAATGGCGTGGGGTTGAACAGCGGTACGCGAAAGGCCAGCGGGTTGATCAGCGATTGCAATGCCTGTTTGTCCTGTCGCTGGCGGCGGTGGAACAGTTCTTCGGTGTCTGGCGTCAAGTCGCTGCGAATCAGATCGGCCTGGTGCAGGGTGCCGATCAGACGGATGATGTCGCCTTGTCCCGGCGCCGACTCTCCGAGTCGATCCAGCAGCTGTGTCCACAGTTGCTCCAGCGTCAGTCTGCCATCGAGCCGTGAGGCGATTTCCCAGGCCAGTTCATCGAGGCGGTGCTGCTTGCCCGTGGCTTCATCTTCGAGGATGTGCCACACATGGTCGCGTACTACTTGGCGGTGAACCTTGATATGGGAACGCAATGCCGGCTTGAGGCTGGCGATCTCCGGCCAGTCGGGGCTGAAAAACTGTGCACTCATAAGCCGAGCCAGCGCCACAGTCTGAAGTCGATCCAGTCTCTCGCGGCCATTAGCGCCTGCTGAAGTAGTGGACGTTCATCCACGTTCAGTCTCGCCAGCCCTTCCAGCCCCGGCCGCAGTGGTGTAGCGGGTTTGTGCAGGAAACGCGCTTCGGTTTCGAAGATGTTGTGGCCGTCGTGTTGGCTGGCAACCGGGGTGATTCGAGTCACCTCGATATCGAAAGACCGGGACGGCAGGGCTTTGAATGCGATTTTACCGGTCAGGCCGACGCGGACTTCGTCGATGGCCTGTTCGGGTGTGTCGAGTACGATGCGAAAGTCACGGGAAGGCGACAGGACGACCAGTTTGTCACCCTGTTCAACCGGCGCGCCCAGTGATTGGGTGAGATCGCCTTCCAGTACGATGCCATCGAAAGGCGCGGTCAAGCGGGTGCGTGCGAGTCGTTTCTCTACCAGTTCGAGCGTGGCTCGTGCCTCATCGATACCGGCCTGAGCGACTGCCAGCTCGGTGCGGTCGCGGGCGGCCAGCGCCTGGCTGAAACGACTTTCGAGTTTGTCGATTTCGTTTTGCGCTTTTTCTTTTTCCAGCAACAGGTCCCGATCCTCGAGTTCGATCAACACTTGTCCCTGATGTACCACGTCGCCGGGCCGGACGTGGACAGCTTTGATATAGCCTTTTTGCGGTGATGACAGCACACGCTGTACCTGGCCTTCGAGGCGGGCGGGTGCAGCAATGTCGTGGGCGACCGGAATCGTCGCCAATGCCATGATGGCCACGAGCACAGTGACGATCAGCATTTTCCACGATAGTCCGTTCCATGAGAACAGCCAGCGTTTCCAGCGGCCGGCCTTTTCGCGCAGCCGTTCGGGCAGGGGTTTGCCGGTGCGGGCTTTCATTTGCAGAATGGGGGCGAGAAAGGCCGCGAACTGTTCCAGCAGGGTGATTTCATCGGCGCCGAAGGTTTGATCTTCGTGCTGCTCGAAGGTCAGTGCACCGATCACTTCATTATCGATGCTCAGCGGGACGGTACAGAGGGGGCCGGTGTTGAATCTTGTCCGAAGTGTCTCATGGGCGTGAGTGATCGCCAGCCCGGATTGCTCACCAGGGCGCGCA
>CAZTJP010000121.1:0-6655 GCA_964613895.1 uncultured Thiotrichales bacterium
CCAAGAAACTCATTCTTTATTGCAATGGTCCCTGGTGCGGTCAGTCACCCCGCGCCATCCGCGCATTGATCAAACTCGGTTATCCCAAGGACCGTATCCATTACTATCGTGGCGGCATGCAACTGTGGCAGATTCTGGGGCTGACCACGGTCAAGGACTGAACTGCATCACGGCCCGGGAATCTCCCGGGCCAGCCATCTGGTAATTCTACCCTCCCGGAATATTTCTCTTCACTTCTGGCTGTTCAGCCTGCTAGTTTACCATCCAGCGCGAATTCTCCTTCGGATCGTAGTCGAGATTCGGCGGGAGATTCGGGTCAGCATCAATAACAACAATAACAAGTGCGCTCATGGAACCGTTACAGTCACGTCCTAACCGAATTTATCACGGGGTCAAGGCTGCGGCCGCCCAATGCGAATGCGGCGCGCTGACTGGCGTTCACTCGGTTGTGCTGCGCGATCAGCGAGTCGTGACCCGTCCAGTGATCGAGCCCGCCTTCCAACATCAAGCGGGTTTCACGATCGTTGAACTGGTCACCGTTCTGGTGGTGATCGCGATCACGGCCACGGTGGTCATTCCCGGCATGATCGGCATGGTTCGGGATAACCGTCAGAGTACGGCGCTGAACGCATTGACGCACAGTTTGTATGTCGCTCGCAGTGAGGCGATATCGAGGGCCCAGAGCGTTTCCGTTTGTCCAACCGTGGATTTTACGAGTTGCGCGGGCGGTACGGCCTGGGAGAAAGGATGGCTGGTGTTCACCGACCGGGACAGGGATGGTGTCATCGATTCAGGCAAGGACGAAGTGCTGAGAGTATTCAATGCTGTGGGGGGCGACTCGGATTTGACCCTCGCCAGCAGGATCATCTATTCACCGATGGGCACGGTTCAGTCCGGCGCCGGGGTAGCAACGATTTGTGATTCAAGAGGGGCGGGGCATGCCCGCGGCATCAGGCTGCTCGCAACCGGGTTCGTCGATATTCTGGACGACAGTGACGGTGATGGCGTCATCGATGATGGAGCGAGTGCTCCCACCGATCTGAGTTGTTCGTAGGTGGGGACGATGCGGGCTCAGCGTGGTTTTTCGATGGTTGAGATACTGGTGACCATGGTGATTCTCTCCGTGGGTCTGTTGGGCATGGCGCATCTCGAAACACTGTCCGCGGCTCTCAATCAGTCTTCGTATCTCAAGACACAAGCCAGCATGCTCGCGGAGGACATGATTGCACGCATGCGCAGCAATCGGGTGGCAGTGGAAAAAAAGGCTTACGACAAGCTGCCCGATCCCGCTCGTGTGTCGGGCTGTTTGACCACCACGGGTTGTTCTCCGGAAGAAATGGCGCAGAACGATGCTTTCGAATGGCGACTGACGTTGGCTGGGGCCTTGCCTTCCGGTCAGGGGACTGTGTGCATCGACAGCACGCCGGAAGACGGGGCCAGTGCCGCGGCGCCCGCTTGTGACGGCCTGGGGGATTTGCAGGCTGTCAAGATCTGGTGGCAGGACGAGCGCGATGCCAGTAAGGGTTTGTTGCGTTTCAGTACGAGCTTTCAGCCATGATCGGTGGAAAGCACATCGATGGTGTCAGCCTGAGGTCGCAGCGAGGCATCGGGCTGGTCGAAATGATGATTGCGGCCACACTGGGCTTGATCGTCATGGCCAGTGTATTTCAAATCTATATCAACGCACGACAGAGTCAGCGCATGAACAATGCGTTGTTTCGTTTGCAGGAGAACGGCCGGGTTGCCATTTCATTGATGAAGACCACTGCCCGGATGGCGGGTTATGTGGCGGATGGCACTGCTTCGGTCGATACGGTGTTCCCTGCCAGTGGGGCTTTTGCCAAAGGTGCGGCAGTTGTCGGCGTCGAAGATGACGACGATGCCGGGAACGGCATCAAGGACCACACCGACTGGTTCATGGTTCGGTACCAGGGCAATGCGCAAGATAACCTGGTGTTCGATTGTCTCGGCAATCCATTGCCATCCGGGAATCCTGCCTATCCCAACGATGTTTTGCCGATGACATTCGGTATTTCGAATGACAACGAGTTGTTCTGCGAACGGGGTGGAGGCGGCGTTGTGAGCCGGGTGACCATCGCCGACGGTGTCGCTGATATGCAATTGCTCTATGGTGTGGACGACAATGCTGACAAGGCTGCGGATTACTATGTGAGCGCGGATTCGGTGCCGGATTTCTCCCGGGTCGTCAGTATCCGGATCAGTTTGCTGTTACAGAGTGATGATCGCATTACGCTCGGTCCGGTGGGGTACAGCTACAACGGTGTGACCATCAGCGATCCGGGTGATCGGCGTTTTCGGTTCGTATTCAATACGACCGTGGCTTTGCGAAATGTGACTGGTGAGGGCTAGACAGTGACATCGAAAAAACAACAAGCCGGCGTCGTGCTGGTGGGCGGACTCTTCTTTTTGATGATCATGACGCTGGCTGGCGTGGCGCTGGTCAAGAATATCGCGATGGAAGAGAAAATTGCCAGTAATTATCGTCAGAAGGTGCGATCCCTGGAAGCCGCCGAGGTTGCACTGAAAACGGCTGCCCGGTATCTACAGAAGAAACCGGATGTCATGAAATTCTACAAGCAGGGTAAAGGTGGACCGCCCGGCATGTACGTCGAAAACCCTCAGGCCTCGATCCATCCATGGCAGACCAGCGAGGCTTGGTCGGCGGACAATTCCATTGCGGTCGATGATGACCAGTATCTGCCGTCATCCGTCCGGCTCAGAAAAAAGGATCTGGGCTATTTGCACCTCAAGAAATCGCCCCGCTTCATGATCGGTTTGGCAGGGGAGCGGAACCTCGATGGCATGGACAGCGGTATCTCGCAAAAGTTTTTCGTTTTCAACGTCACATCGCGGGCCCAAAGCGGCGTTGAAACCATCGGTACCACATTGCAGGCTCGCGTGATTCAATCACTGTAGGAGAGCGGAATGAGAAAGTCCATACCAATGATACTGGCCGGCCTTTTCGCCGTGTTTTCCTGTCTCCATGCCGATGAAGAACGCCCATTCGGGAAATCTGGGAAATCTGTTGTCATCAAGTTGCAACGTGAGAAAAACAAGGTGACGGCGACTGTCAGTGTTCCGGCGAAAGGATTGGGGGGGTACGCCCGTTCCTCACAAGATCCGCAAACCGACCCCGGCATTCCTGGTCCCGAAGATTTTTCAATGGATCCGGGGAATGTTGAAAACCCGGCAGCGCCCTGACCCGGAGTCCATCATGCAGAATCGGTTCATTCAGCGCCTGATCGTCTCGTTCATTTTGGCTGTCGTTGTGGCCAATGGTGGGTTTTTCCCCTTTGTCAGTCCTGCTTTTGGCGGTGACTCATCCGATGATGGCTCTTTGCTGATTGCGCCCAACCTGATGGTGATTTTTGGCAATTCCTGGTCGATGAATCGTGAGATGGATGATCAGACCTATCCTTCAGTACCTGCTGATGAGCGCTATCAGTTCGCGGACGACAAGGGAACGCTGTATGCCCAGAATCTCTACGCCGGGAAACCGACTTCCAAGTTTTATCAGTCCAAGCGAGCGTTCCGGGAAATTCTCAAAGATGATCGCCTCTCGGGAAAGGTCAATATTGGTCTGGCGACCTTCAGGCAAGTATTCGGTTTGCCGAGCAATTCAGAGGATTATGTTCTGAATTACAGTTACGTCGAAGCATTGCCGAGTGGCGGAAAAACAGCATCGAATGCCGGGTATAGCCGTAAGGATCCGGCGCATCCGGATCGACCTCATCCCCGTCATCCCGAAGGCAACAGTATCTACGAGGCATCGACGCCGGTGAAAGAGGCTTTTGCCCGGGATCCGGAGAATTTCTCCTGGATCCGCTGGGGGCGCCAGCGGTTCTATTGGCACCGTTCGGGGGGGAAGCATCCACCGGCTTGTGCCTATACCAACTACGGAGGCGTGCCTCGCTATGGCAATCCGGCCAATGGTGGCAACAGTAATGACCAGTATTTTGAGGCGGGTCGAGGGTTTCTCGACGACGATTTCACTACCTTTCTCGATAACAATGATGGCGATGGTGGGCTACCCCTGCGGTTTCGATACAAGCCGGCGGCAGTGGATCAGAAGTACATCGGAACCGAATGCAACTCGGGCAACGATCATTGGCCATGGGCGGTGTATACGAAGACCGGTGCACGCAGCGATAATGAAGCCGATGAAGGCAAGGATGTCATCGAGCATTCACTTTGCCGTGTAGGTTACAATTCGCAGAACAATACATTTTGGGCCCTCTATACGGCATCCCGTCCGTTCGTGAACAATTATTCCGGTCATTCGGTGAGTCGTCCGGTGCCGGGGTCACCGCTATGGGATGGACATGGCCATCTGAAATACCGGGATGGAACGGATGTCACTCTGGTAGAGGGGCGTTTCAGTTGCAGCATCGGCGAGAAACAGCGGCCCCGCTACATCGGGCGGCAGTTTTTCAGTGACGAATACCGGCCCACAGGGCCGCTTGCTTCCGAATCGGGAAATACACCCGCGTATCATTCCTATATCCCCCATTATTTTGCAGGAAGATGGTGGAAAACTGCGGGTGCCCGCCAAGGCGCACTGAGTGGTTGGTCAGGCGAGACAGTCTACGATCCTGATGACAACGGGGTCGAGACAATGACGGCCGTTTATCCTTCCGGCGTTGCTGATCCGTGCCGGGCCGACCGCAATCTGTGTCCGGACACGGCTGATGCCAATGATCCCGATGCGCTGTTCCGTTATGTCAAGACCATGGGTGCCGACCTGCCCGACAATCCCCGCCACATGGGCGTTTTCCTCGATTTGCCCGATCCCGAGAAAGGCTATGTCGATCAGCGGAAGGTATTGCTGGGTTTCATGAATTATCGGCAGATGTCGTCTTCCGGGCTGGATTACGATCCTGAGACGGAGAACATCGCCGGTGGCAAGGGGCTGGCCACAACGGCTACAAGCAGCGACCATCAGTCACCCATCTACCAGTCGCTGTTCAGTGCATTGGCCTATTTTTCCGCATATAAGGCCGCCGACCCTTACGATGCCTGCGGTCGCAGCAATCATCTGCTGCTTTTCTATGATGGCAAGGAAGATGGACGCTGGACCAAGGTCGATGGCCATACGGTCTATGCCGCACCGGAAGAGATGGCGGCCCGCTTATACAATGAGCTCGATGTGAAAGTCCATGTGGTCATTCTCTCGAACAACTATGGCGATATCGATCAGGCCAATGCCATCGCTGAGCGTGGCGGCACCGGCAAGGCGCTGGTGGTCACCAATCTGGCCAGTTTGAAAAGCGCCCTCAGTTCGGTCTTTGCAGTGGTTCGTTCCTCAGCGAGTCATGCGCCACCAGCAATCTCGCCGGTGACGACTACCGGGGATCTGGTGTTCGAAGTCACTGATGGCGCGCAGCCCGATTTCGGCCAGGTGACGGCTTACCGGCTCCGTGCGGATGGTTCGGTCGATGCCTCGAGCCCGGTGTGGCGGGCCGACGATGGTGTCAACCAGACCGTTGCCATACGCAAGGATCGTCTGCTGTCGACCGATCCGAACGGGCAGATCGTCAATTTCTACAGCGACTTGCCCGACAGCGTATTTGGGGCGGGAAACGACCCGGATGCCGGTACCATCCGTGAATACACCATGGATCCGAACTATGGGGATGGCACTTATCTGGCGGGCCGAAGCGCGACCGCGCTGATTGGCAGGATCGGCGCTGCCAGTCCGGTCATCGTCGATCATCCACGTGATTCGGCCTTGTTCAGTGACCCGGATTACCGTCAGTTCATGTCCGATCATGCCGATCGCAGGCCGGCGGTATTGTTCACTTCACAGGACGGTTTTCTCTATGCGCTGGATGCCGAAAGCGGAGCGCTGCTATGGGGCTGGATGCCCGCCCAGATGCTTGGTGCGCTGAAGCATTTCAATCTGTTCCAGAAACAGAAATATTTCCCTGGAGATTTCTCGGTGGTCGATGCCAGGGATGCAAACGGTGACTACCATACCTACCTCACCGGCAGCGGGAAAAAGGGTCGCTTCCGTTTCACGCTGCGTCTCGACAGCGATCACGATGGTAATCTCCAATTATCCTCCGACAGCCTGATATGGAGCGATACCGATACCCAGTCGGGGTCGAACGACAACAGTGCCACTGTGATCTGGCGCAGCGACGACGGCGCAGCATTCGCAGTGTACAAATGGCGGGTCGGGTCGTCCGGCGAGGCGATTACGGTGCGTGATGTGGGCAGTGGCGCTGAAACGCATCTGGTGGTCAGCAGAACCGATCCGGATAGCGGCAAAACGGTTTATCCCCGCATCACTTCCGCTCCGATGGTCGTCAAGGAAAAGGATGGTAATACCTATATCTATGTGGGAGATTCCCATGGCGAGCTCTATCGTTTCTGGTGGGACGGTTATGCCAGCGGCTCGGCAGGTTCGCTGACACCGGATGACAATTTTGCCGCTGGGGTCGAGTTGGGCGCCGATGAGCCGATTACCCACATCGGTTATGCCACTTACAAGGGCAGGGAGTATCTGCGGGTTCAATCCGGTCACCGCCTGACGATACTCGAGCGTGTGAGTAATGCTGACGACTGGAGCAAGCGTTGGAGTGTTTATCCAGGCGGAGCGGAGAAGTACAGCCAGACGCCATCGTTGACAACG
>CAZTJP010000122.1:0-6612 GCA_964613895.1 uncultured Thiotrichales bacterium
GGGGTATAGACAGTCAGATCGATCTCCGAGGTCACCGTTTCGCCCGGCATGGGTGCCTCGGGGGTCAGGCTCCAGCTGTAGATCGTCATCGTCTCGAGATGCTGATCCGCCGGCGGAACCTCTGGCGGCTTTTCCGCGCTCACCCCGGGCTGAGGCGCACCAGTGCTGCTCGCTCTCCCGGAAAACTCATCCAACACATGGCGAATCCCGTCTCCCAGACGGTTCATGGTGGCACAACCCGGAAGCAGCGTCAGCAAGCCCGAAACGAACAGCAGCCTGGCGGCGGCGATCAACAGCCGACGGCAGGCATATCCATTCAACATTCTGTGCTTCATCAACGCCCTACGAGAAAGATCTTGTCCCGAACCCGAGTCACCGAGGGGTGTTGGCGGGCCAGCATCAATGCCTGCTCCTTGACGCCGGGATCATCGCTGACGCCCTTGATCGTGACCACACGATGCGCAGACACCGTGACCTTGAAGTCCCCAAAACCATGTGCACGCAGCTCCTGGATCAATTCCTGGCGGAGCGCTTCTCCCGTTGCCTGCTGACCGCCTGCCGCCATGCCATTGCTTTCGGGCTGCGCCACCGCCAGCAGCTCATTCGGGGATGCCGCAACCGCGGGCGGCGGAACCGGCGCGGGCGGCAGATGGGACCAATCCTCATCCTCACCACCCGAGAGATCGGGCCGCTGGGCCGTTGCTGCCAATACGCGAGTCGGAGAGACCCTGTTCCGATGCGTGGCTGAGTCAGTCGCGACCGGAATACCGGAAGAAGGCGAAGGCGTCACCACTCGTTGCGGCGCCGGCGCGCCACTGGCCAACCGATGATCCTCTGCCCGTGCCTGCACCGAAGTGGGCCGGGACGGCGCGTGAACCAGTGCCAGGATCACGATCATCGCCAGTATGCTGGCAAAACCGATCCAGACAGCAGCCCGTCCCGGCGCTGCTCGGGGTGTGGATACCGAATCCTGCTCGCTGACGGACGCTATCGGCGGCGCCTCCACAACGCTGTGATCCACACCCTTCTGCACGTTCAACGCCGCCTCGCTGGCCAGATCGACATCCCGCAGATCCACCCCATCCACCTGACAATAGCGGGCAGTGCCCGGGTTGATGGCGCCACATTCCGGACAGCGGCGAAACAGCCTGCCCCGCCCGGTATCGCGCTCCGGCTGCGGCGCCTTGCCCCGCCAGATGGCGCCCTTGACGCCTGCTTCGAAACCTTCCTGTGATCGTGGATCAGTGTGCATGATAAATCGGACTCATGGATTGACTCAGTCGCAGCACAGCGCTCCTTGCGCTGCCTGCAAATTCATTTTGCACAAAACACTCACGCGGCTGTGCGACTGGCTTTGCAATATTCCGACATATATCCATGAACTGTATCACATAATTCTGACAGAACAAGCACTTGCAGCTATTGAAGTTCGACAGCCGCGTCGCGGGGAATTTTCCTGCCCCGCACCCTTGAAATCGGGCTTTGCCATCCCCATGGAAACGCTCGCCCGTCCCCTGCCCATCCGGGCAATTTCAGGTCGGGTCGTGCCAGTCGGTTGCAAATCATGAACCCACCGACTCAACCGTTACAGCCAAGGAGTACAACCCCGATGATAGAAATCCGCAACCTGAGCCGCTGGTATGGCGACTTCAAGGCGGTGGACGATGTCTCGTTCGACATTGCCCACGGCGAGGTGGTCGGGCTGCTGGGCCACAACGGCGCCGGCAAGACCACCATCATGAAGATGATGACCGGTTTCCTCGAACCCAGCGCGGGCAGCATCCGCATCGGCGATCTGCAAATCGGGCCGGATACGGCGGCGATCCAGCAGAAAATCGGCTATCTCCCGGAAAACTGCCCGGTCTGGCCGGAAATGACGGTGATCGACTATCTCGAATACCAGGCCACCCTGCATGGCGTACCGGCGCATGACCAGGCCCGGGCGGTGGCGCGGGCGATCCGGCGCACTGCGCTGAAGGAAAAGGCGACGGCCCCGATCGACACGCTGTCGCGCGGTTACCGGCAGCGGGTCGGCGTCGCCCAGGCGATTCTCCATGACCCGGACATCATCATTCTGGACGAGCCGACCAATGGCCTCGACCCTACCCAGATCCATCAGATGCGCGCCCTGATCCGCGAGCTGGCGCAGTCGGCGACGGTGATTCTCTCAACCCACATCCTGCAGGAAGTGCAAGCCGTCTGCGAACGGGTGCTGATCCTGCGGGCCGGCAAGCTGGTGGTGGATTCGAAGCTGGACGCGCTGCAAAGCGGCCAGCGGCTGACCGTTGCGGTGGACAATGCCGAAGCCGACCGCTACCTCGCCAAAGTGGATGGCGTCGGCGGCGTCCAGCCTTGCGACGCGCCGCCGGGGCGCTACTGCTTTTCACTCGATGCCGCGGCCGAGACCGCGCCGGCCATCGCCGCGGCGGTGCAACAGGCCGGCGACCGTCTGTTCATGCTGCAACCGGAAGTGAGAACACTGGAAACGGTATTCGCCGAGGCCAACAGCGATACATCCGTGGAACAACAGGAGGCTGCCAATGGCTAGATTTCTGACCCTGATGCGCAAGGAATTCGACAGCTTTTTCGCCTCGCCCGCGGCATGGCTGTTCCTGGGCGGTTTTCTGGCGATCACCCTGTTCGTGTTCTTTTGGGTGGAGACCTTTTTCGCCCGCAATGTGGCGGATCTCAAGCCGCTGTTTCAATGGATGCCGGTGTTGCTGATCTTTCTGGTGGCGGCGCTGACCATGCGCAGCTGGTCGGAGGAACGCCGCGCCGGCACGCTGGAGACCCTGATGACCAGCCCGGTGCGGCCGCTGGCGCTGGTGCTGGCCAAGTTTTGCGCCAGTCTGGCGCTGGTGGCGCTGGCGCTGCTGCTGACCGTGCCGCTGGCGCTGACCGTGGCCTGGATGGGGCCGCTGGACTGGGGACCGGTGATTGGCGGCTATGTCGCCAGCCTGTTTCTGGCCGCCGCCTATATCGCTATTGGCCTCTACATGAGCGCGCGCACCGACAACCCGATCGTGGCGCTGATCCTGACTTCGGCAGTGGCAGGCGTGTTCTATCTGATCGGCTCGCCGCTGCTGACCACGCTGTTCGGCCATTCGGTGGGCGGTTTTCTGGCCCGGCTGGGCGCCGGTTCGCGGTTCGACTCGATCACGCGCGGGGTGCTGGATCTGCGCGATATCTATTATTATCTGTCGATCGTCGGCGTCTTTCTGACGCTCACTGTCTTTTCGCTGGAACGACTGCGCTGGGCCGACCGTGGCGCCAGCGACAACCATCGCCGCTGGGGCTGGCTGACCGGGCTGGCGATCCTCAACTTCGTGCTCGCCAATCTGTGGCTGAGCCCGCTCGGCAAGGCGCGCGTCGATCTGACCGAAGGCCGGCTGTATTCGCTGTCGCCGGCGACGCGGCAATATCTGGCCGAGCTTCAGGAGCCTTTGCTGATTCGCGGCTATTTCTCCGCCAGGACCCATCCCCTGCTGGAGCCGCTGGTGCCGCAGTTGAAGGACCTGCTCAAGGAGTATCAGGTCGCCGGCGGCAACCATGTCGAGGTCGAATTCATCGACCCGCACCAGGATCAGGCACTGGAGCAGGAGGCAGCCGAGAAATATGGCATCCGGCCGGTGCCGTTCCGCATGGCCAGCCGCTATGAATCGGGCGTGGTCAACTCCTATTTCGATCTGGTCATCGCTTATGGCGATCAGTATGAAACGCTTTCCTATGAAGACCTGATCGAGGTCAAATCCCACGGCGAGGATGAACCCGAAGTGGTGCTCAAGAATCCGGAATACGCCATCACCCGGGCGATTCGCAAGGTGGCCAGCGCCTGGCAGGCCGGCGGTAATGTATTCGCCAACCTGTCCACGCCGGTGACTGTCCACGGCTATATCTCCTCGGACGAACGCCTGCCCGGGGCGCTGAAAACGGTACGTGACGACCTCAAGGCCGCGCTGGACGCCCTCAGGCAGGAGGCCGGTGACAAGCTGGTGGTCGATTTCTCCGACCCGGATGCCGGCGATGGCGCGCTGGCGAAAAAACTGCGTCAGCAATACGGCCTGGCGCCGCAGATCGCCAGCCTGCTCGATCCGAAACCGTTCTGGTTCTACATACTGGTGGAAGGCAACGGTGAAACCCTGCAAGCGCCGCTGCCCGCCGATTTGAGCCAAGCGTCGCTGAAGCAATCCATTCTGGCGACGGTACGCCGCATGGCGCCGGGCTATCTCAAGACGCTGGCGCTGGTCAAACCGGCCACGCCGCCGGCCAGCCCGTTCATGCCCGCCAGTGGTGGCAAACGCTATCAGGAACTGCGCGATGCACTGGCGGAGAATTTCCGCCTGCGGGACACCGACCTGAAGAACGGCCATGTGCCGGCCGATGCCGATATGCTGATGCTGCTGGCGCCCGACCAACTGGATGAGAAACAGTTGTTCGCGGTGGATCAGTTCCTCATGCAGGGCGGCACGGTGCTGATCGCCAGTTCGCCTTTCGATGTCGATATCAGCCGCACGCTGTCAGCCCGCCAGCATCAGTCCGGCCTCGAAGACTGGCTCGGCAAGTTCGGTCTGAACATCGAAAAGACGCTGGTGCTGGATCCGCAGAATGCGTCCCTGCCGATTCCGGTGCGCCGCCAGATCGGCCCTATCGCGGTGGACGAGATCCATATGATGCCCTATCCGCATTTTCCCGATATCCGCGGCGAGGGTCTCAATCCGGACAACCCGGTCACCGCATCGCTGCAACAACTGACGATGAACTGGGCTTCGCCCATCAGCATCGACAGCAAGGCCAACAAGCAGCGCAAGGTCGAATGGCTGGTGCGTTCCTCACCGCAGAGCTGGACCTCGGCCGACACCCGCATCATTCCCGATTATGCCCGTTACCCGGATACCGGCTTCGCACCGGGCGAGCGGCGCGCGGCGCGCACGCTGGCGGTGGCGGTGACCGGTGAATTCGAGTCGTTCTTCAAGGGCAAACAATCGCCGCTGCTGGAGAAACCGGCAAACCAAAAGGACGCCAGCAAGGACCAGCATGACAAGGCGAAGCCAGACAAGGATGCCGACAAACCGGCGGACAAGCAGGTGGACAAACGGGCCGTGGCGGGCGTCATCGAACGTTCCTCCAGTTCGTCGCGCATCATCCTGGTGGCCAGCAACACGTTCGCCAGCGACGCGGCGCTCAACCTCGCCTCGCAAGGCCGGGGCGTGCTGTACACACAACCGCTGGCATTCATTCAGAACGCTGCCGACTGGTCGCTGGATGACCAGGGTCTGGTCAGTATTCGCGGTCGCGCCCGTTTCGCCCGCGTACTGGCGCCGATGACCCATCAGAAACAACTGTTCTGGGAATACCTGAACTACGGACTGGCGCTGCTCGGTCTGGCGCTGGTGTGGCTCTGGCGACGGCGGGTGAACCGACGCCGGCAGGCGCACTACAACGACATTCTGGCGGAGGTGTGAACGATGAAAAAAGCAATTCGCATACTGGCGGTACTGGCGGTGGCGCAGATCCTGCTCGCCGCGCTGGCCCTGTCGAAGCATCACGGCCTGTCCGGCCCGCCGCCGGGCAAGCCATTGCTGAGTTTCGATCGCGCCCAAATCGACCAGATCAGCCTGCAGGGACCGGGCAAGGCCCAACCGGTGGTGCTGACGCGCAAGGACGGCCAATGGCGCACAGCGGATGGATTTCCGGCTGACAGCCACAAGATCGAACGGCTGCTGGAAAAGCTGTCGTCGCTGAAAGCCGGTTTGCCGGTTTCCACCAGCGCCGCGGCGCTCACCCGTTTCAAGCTGGACGAGGCCGGTTTCGAACGAAAGATCGAGCTGTCCGCAGCCGGCAAACCGGTCGCCACACTGTTGCTTGGCAACGGCGCCGGCGCGCGCAAGACCCATGCCCGGCGGGCCGACAGCAATCAGGTGGTCGCTGTGGCTCTGGGCGCTTACGATCTGCCGCTCAAAACCAGCGACTGGCAGGACAAGACCCTGTTGCAGCTGAACAAAGACGACATTGCCGGCCTGCGGATCGGCGACCTCGCGGTCAGCCGCGATGAGTCGGCGCCGGCAGATGCGGATGGACTCATTGCCTGGAAAACCGACACCAGTCTGCCCCCGGGCAAGATCCTCAATCAAAAGGCCATCAACGAGGCGGTGAACGCGCTGACCACACTGCGCTTCAGTGAAGTGCTGGACGACAAGGCGGCCAACGCGGCGCTGGACAACCCGGTGCTCAGCCTGGAAGTCACCCGCAGGCAGGGCAAACGGCGCTACCAGCTTGGCAAGAACAAGGATCAATGGGTACTGAAAGTCTCTGACCGGAAAGAGCGCTTCAAACTGCCCGGTTATGCCGCCACCAGCCTCAAGGAAAAATGCCAGCGCAGCCACTGGCTGATGGACGCACCCAAACCTGCGGAAACATCGAAACCGGAAAACGCCGCGGCGGACGAGGCGGCATCCGAAAGCCGCCAGGCCGAACCCAAAAGCCCCGGTGATGAATCCGAACCGGACAAACCCGGAAACCAAACCGGTTCGCCCCCATCGGCCAAACCTCCCGCCGCCCGTTCGACGCCTTGAACCCTGCACCCCAGGGGCCACAAGGTCCCTGGGGGCAATG
>CAZTJP010000123.1:0-6610 GCA_964613895.1 uncultured Thiotrichales bacterium
TAGTTTTCGCCAGTTCGACGAGTATATCCTTCTTCCTTGAGCCGTTGCAGATAGCGGTTCCAGTTCTCCTCGTACTTGTCGCCCAGCTCGCGCAACAGCCCCCAGTCGTAGATACCACTGTCGTGTTTGTCATCGAAGACCAGCTGGATGGCGTAGTTGCCCACCGGTACGATATCGACGATCTCCACATCTTCCTTGCCGATCTGCAACACCTCCTCGCCCGGGCCATGCCCGCGCACCTCGGCAGAAGGCGAATAAACCCGCAGATATTCAGCGGTCAGACGGTGGCGCACACCGTCGTCGTAAGCGAGTTCCAGAACACGGGATTTCTTGTGCAGATTGATTTCAGTCGGTCGCATGGTTTCCTCGATACATCAAAAGCAGGTTGTGGATTATCCACCGCCGAGTCGTGAAACAACGATTGGACGGACGGTTTACGAGGGAATTCAGAGAATGAAGCGGCTCAAATCCTCATCTTCCACCAGCTCACCGAGATTTTCGGTCACATAGTCTGCGTCGATCACCACCTCCGTCTGCCCAAGGTCCGGCGCCTCGAACGACAACTTGTCGAGTAACCGCTCCATGACCGTGTGCAACCGGCGGGCGCCGATATTCTCGGTGCGCTGATTGACCTCGAACGCAACCTCGGCAATTTTCTTGACACCATCGGGTGCAAACTTCAAATCAACCCCTTCGGTCCGGATCAACGCAGTGTACTGCTCCGTCAGCGAGGCGTCCGGCTCGGTGAGAATGCGCACGAAATCATCGGCAGTCAGCGCGTCCAGTTCAACGCGGATCGGCAAACGCCCCTGCAACTCAGGAATCAGATCGGAGGGCTTGGCGACATGAAAAGCGCCCGAAGAGATGAACAGAATGTGGTCGGTGCGCACCATGCCATATTTGGTGGAAACGGTGCAGCCTTCCACCAACGGCAACAGATCGCGCTGCACACCTTCGCGTGACACATCGCCGCCACTGGTCGTATCGGACCGCTTGGCGACCTTGTCGATCTCATCGAGAAAAACAATCCCGTTCTGCTCGACGTTTTCGACCGCGCGCTGCTTGAGTTCTTCCTCATTGACCATCTTATGGGCTTCTTCCTCGGTCAACACCTTGAGCGCGTCCCGCACCTTGAGTTTGCGGGTCTTGGTGCGATTGCCGCCAAGGTTCTGAAACATGCCCTGCAACTGGCTGGCCATCTCCTCCATGCCCGGCGGCGTCATGATCTCCACGCCAATCGAGGCAGCACTGATCTCGATCTCGATCTCCTTGTCGTCGAACTCGCCTTCACGCAGCTTCTTGCGCAGTTTTTGCCGGGTCGCCGAGTCCTTCGGCTGGGCATTTTCTTCACCATCCAGAAAACCGACGGTGGATTTGGGCTGAGGCAACAGCACATCCAATACCCGCTCCTCGGCAGCATCCTCGGCGCGGCGGCGCACCTTGGCCACTTCCCGCTCGCGCATCTGTTTGACCGACACATCGGTCAGGTCGCGAATGATCGAATCCACTTCACGACCGACATAACCTACTTCGGTGAATTTGGTCGCTTCGACCTTGATGAAAGGCGCATTGGCCAGATTCGCCAAGCGGCGGGCAATTTCGGTCTTGCCCACGCCGGTGGGACCAATCATCAGAATATTCTTCGGCGTCACTTCCTGACGCAACGATTCGTCGAGCTGCATACGCCGCCAGCGGTTGCGCAAGGCATTGGCGACCGCGCGCTTGGCGTTCGCCTGGCCGATGATGTGCTTGTCCAGTTCCTGAACGATTTCTCTGGGAGTCATGTTCGACATAGTCAATCCGGACTCAGGCGCCCAAGGTTTCGATGGTGATATTATGGTTGGTGTATATGCAGATGCCTGCCGCGATATTCAAGGCTTTTTCGACAATCTCCGGGGCCGACATCGAGGTATTCTCCAGCAGCGCACGGGCCGCCGCCTGCGCATACGGCCCCCCCGAACCGATTGCGATCAACCCGTCCTCCGGCTCGATGACGTCACCATTGCCGGAAATGATCAGCGATGCGGTCTCATCGGCGACCGCCAGCAAGGCTTCCAGCCGCCGCAAGGCACGGTCGGTACGCCAGTCCTTGGCCATCTCCACTGCCGCGCGGGTCAGATTGCCGTTGAACTCTTGCAGCTTGGTTTCAAAACGCTCATTGAGCGTGAACGCATCCGCCGTGCCGCCGGCAAACCCGGTCAGGATCTTGCCGTTCAGCAAGGTTCTGACCTTGCGGGCATTGCCTTTCATGATGGTGTTGCCCAAGGTAACCTGGCCGTCGCCGCCCAGGGCCACCACGCCGTCACGACGAATGGAGCAAATTGTCGTACCTCTGAACTGTTCCAAGAGCCACCTCACGCCGAATTCGGGGAAACGAGAGTCTACCCCGAATCGCTCATCAGGTCTCTACCACAGCCATCAGGTGCCACGGCGAATTCACGCTGGCCCGACTCAAAAGCCCAGCTTTCCACCCGCCGGCATCCAGCGCCACGGAAGGCAGCCACGACGTTGCTGCACATCCCTGTGACTGGATCACCGTCCAGCGGGGATGACGGGTACTACTCGTCATTCCGACAGGGATTGGCGAAGTCCCGTGCTAATGGGGGGCAATCCGCATAGTCTTTGTCAATCCGGTGCGTGCCGCCTGGGCGAATGATTCAGTCAGCGTCGGATGGGGATGAATCGCGCCGGCCAGTGCTTCCAGCGGCAAGCCAGCCTTCACCGCCAGCGCCGCTTCGCCCATGAGGTCACCGGCGCCTTCAACCCAGGCGTGAACGCCGATCACCCGTCGGCTCTCTTTCTCGCAGACGATTTTCAGCAGGCCGGCGTCGCGGCCGGCAATCTGGGCGCGCGCATCACCGGCAAAATTGTATTTTGCCACCAAGGTGTCGATGCCTGCGGCTTCGGCCGCCGCTTCTGTCAGCCCGACCATGCCGATTTCCGGTTCACTGAAAATGACAGCGCTGTTGGTTTCCGGGCCGGGGAAGACTGCCGGTTGTCCCAACAGATGCCGGGCGAGCGCCAAACCTTGCGCCGTCGCCCAATGCGCGAACATGGGCTGACCCACACTGTCACCCACTGCGTAGATATTGGGCTCGGCAGTCTGCAAATGATCATTGACCTCGATGCCGTGCCGATCATGCCCGATCCGGGTGTTCTCGAGGCCGAGCCCGTCGATATTGGGATGACGGCCAGTGACCAGCAATACGGTATCGGCGATCTTGTGGGCGGGCTGGCCATCGGATTCGTGATAGAAGACGAATAATCCACCGCCGGTGCTGGCGACACGATCGATCTTGCAGCCGGTGACGATATCGATGCCGCTGGCGGCCATGCGCACATGCAGCAAACCCGCCAGTTCGCGATCCACCGGCCCCAGGATGCGTGGCGCCGCTTCCAGTAACGTGACCTGGCTGCCAAAGGTATTGAATACCTGACCCAGTTCTACGCCGATCGGCCCGGCGCCAATGATCACCAGGCGTTCCGGAATATGGTCGATTTCCAGAAGTGCTTCACTGTCCATCACCCGCGGGTGGTCGATGCCAACAATGGGCGGACGCGAGGGCGCAGACCCGGTGGCAATGATCGCTTGCGAAAATTGCACGCGCTGTTCCGCGCCTTCGTGGGTCCGAATCACTGCCCGCGCAGTATCGCTGAACATGGCAGTGCCATACGCCAGGTCGAGAGTGGGTATTTTCTCCAGCCGTTGGCGAGCAGCCTCACTGCGGCGCTGCAACAGTGCGCGCTTGCGCTGTTGAATGGCATACCAGTCGATTCGCACATCCCGTGATGGCAGGCACAAACCAAAACCATCGGCTTCCCGAAGTTCGCGCAGACGCCGCGCGGATTCACGCAAAATCTTGGACGGAATACAGCCCTTGAACAGGCAGGTGCCACCAAGCCCCTCCCCTTTTTCGACCAACAAGACCCGCTTGCCTGCGGTTGCCAGCGCCATCGCCGCAGGCGTGCCGCCCGGGCCACCACCAATCACGAGAAAATCATATACGTCTTTCATCACCCTTCCTCATCGACGTCCCAGCTTTTGTTCGAGCTTGCCGATCGCCTCCAGCGTCCGCAGCACACTATCCGGATTGAGGCTGATGGAATCGATGCCGAGCTTGACCAGATATTCCGCCACATCCGGATAATCCGAAGGCGCCTGTCCGCAGATACCACTGTGACGCTGGTTACGTTGACAGCCTTCGACGGCCCACTGGATCATGCGCAAAACACCGGGATCCCGCTCGTCATAATCGAAAGCCAGTATCTCGCTGTCGCGGTCCACGCCCAGGGTCAACTGCGTCAAGTCATTGGAGCCTATGCTGAAACCGTCGAACAACCGGCTGAACTCGTCGATCTGAACGATGTTATTGGGTATTTCGCACATGACATAGATCTGCAGCCCGTGCTCGCCTCTTGCCAGTCCGTACCTGGCCATGACATCCAGCACACGCTGACCTTCCTCGACCCGGCGGCAAAACGGAATCATCAGAATCACGTTGTCCATGCCCAGGGTTTCACGAACACGCTTCATGGCCGCGCATTCCAGCGCAAAACCCTCGGCGTAACGTGGATGGGTATAGCGGGCCGCGCCCCTGAAACCGATCATCGGGTTATCCTCGTCGGGCTCGAACTGCTGTCCACCCAGCAGCGTGGCGTACTCATTCGTCTTGAAATCGCTCATGCGCACCACGCAAGGTTTCGGGTAAACGGCTGCGGCGATGGTGGCCACACCTTCCGAGAGCGTTTTGATGAAAAAGTCCTCGAAGCCATCGAACGGCTGGGCAAGCTGTTCCAGTTGCTTGCGTGTATCGATATCCACCTGATCGGGATGGACCAGCGCCATCGGATGGGCCTTGATGTATTCGTTGATGATGAATTCCATCCGCGCCAGACCAATGCCATCGACCGGCAGCGAAGCCAGGCTGAAAGCCTGATCGGGGTTGCCCAGATTCATCATGATCTCGGTCTTCGGTCGCGGCAGATTGCTCAGATCGGTTTCTTCGATCTCGTAGTCGAGTATGCCCTCATAAACGAACCCGGTTTCACCCTCGGCACAACTGACGGTGATTTCATCGCCCGTGTGCAAGCGGCCGGTTGCATCGTCGGCGCCCACCACCGCCGGAATACCCAGTTCACGCGAGACGATCGCGGCATGACAGGTTCGTCCACCCCGATTGGTGACGATCGCCGCGGCGGTTTTCATAACCGGCTCCCAGTCGGGCGTGGTGGTATCGGCAACCAGTACTTCGCCGGGCTGAAATTCGCTCAGCCGACTGACATCCTCGATGACACGCGCCTTGCCCGCGCCGATTCGCGTCCCCACTGCCCGGCCGGTGGTCAGCACCCGTGAGCGCTGTTTCAAATGATAGATCTGCAGAACGCTGCCCTTCTTCTGCGACTCGACCGTTTCCGGCCTCGCCTGCACCATATAGAGCTTGCCGTCGATACCGTCCCTGGCCCATTCCATGTCCATCGGCTTGTCGTAACCCGCCTGTTTCGAATAATGCTGTTCGACCTTGATGGCATAGTCAGCCAGCACCATCACCTCATCATCGGTGATGCAGAAACGGTTGCGCTCCGCTGCGGGGGTAGGAATATTGCGGGTGTACTCGACGGCGATATTGTCGGTATTGAGTGTATCGGTAAACACCATCTTCATCTGCTTGGCGCCAAGCCGCCGCTTGAGCACGCCGCGATAGCCCTGATTGAAAGTGGGCTTGTGGACGTAGAAACTGTCGGGGTCGATCGTGCCCTGCACCACGTTTTCTCCCAGCCCCAGCGCAGCATTGATGAACACCACGTCGCGAAAGCCGGTTTCGGTATCGAGCGAGAACATCACGCCACTGGCGCCCATATCGCTGCGCACCATTTTCATGACCACCACACACAGATAGACCTTGAAATAGTCGAAACCGTTGTCGTATTTGTAGTGAATGGAACGGTCGGTGAAATTGGACGCCAGACAGCGCTTGTAGGCATCGAGCAGCGCTGCTTCGCCATGCACGTTCAGATACGTATCGTTCTGGCCGGCAAAAGAGGCTTCCGGCGAGTCTTCGGCGGTGGCCGAGGAACGCACCGCCAGCGAAACCTCATCGCCATATTCCGCCTTGAGTTTGGCGTACTGGGCGAGAATATCGTCCTTCAAATCCTGTGGCAGTTCACAATCGAGGATCACCTGGCGGGCCTGCGCGCCCCGGCGCTGCAAGTCTTCCACATCGTCCGGATCGAGACCGTCCAGCGCCGCATGGAGCTTCGTCCAGGCATCATTGCTGTCGAGCACATGACGATAGGCGCTGGCCGTGACCGCAAAGCCATTGGGCACACGCACGCCACTGGTAACCAAATGGCGAACCATCTCACCCAGGCTGGCGTTCTTGCCGCCAACCTCGTTGATGTCATCGATGCCAATTTCACTGAACCAGCGGGTATAGACTGCCATTGCGTTCCTCTCACGGCCTGCGTTGCTCGATGCATGGAGTCTAACCACGCCCTCGAACGGCCACTGTCACCTATATGACAAGTGGCTCCTCGGCATGAGGAGGCCACATCCTTGTGACTGGTTCCCGGCGTCCATGCCGGGACGACGAATTAAGCGAGGCGACTACTA
>CAZTJP010000124.1:0-6577 GCA_964613895.1 uncultured Thiotrichales bacterium
GCGAGGCTAGCCCGCATTTCTCACAGGGTTACGACTGCGACCCTGTGAGAAATTCGGGCTAGCTACCGAACGGTTCGGCCAGCCGCAGCATCTGGGTGGCACTGTCGGCGCGGGCATTGATTTCCCGCAATGGCCGGGAGATGTAGTGACCTTGTGCATGATCGATGCCGCATTCTTGCAGCAGTTCCAGCGTCTCCCGCGTTTCGACATATTCCGCGATGGTTTCCAGCCCGAGCGAATGAGCGATATCGTTGATCGCAATGACGATGGCGCGGTCGATCGGATCGATGGACATGTCCTGCACGAACTGGCCATCGACCTTGACGATATCCACCGGTAGCCGCTTGAGTTGCGAAAATGAACTGAAGCCGGTGCCAAAATCATCGAGCGCGAATTTCCAGCCCATTTCCCGACACGACTGAATGAACTCTCGAGCAATCTCGGTCTTGTCGATCGCAGCCGTCTCGGTGATCTCGAACACAATCGAACTGGGTGGCACGCGCGTTTTGTCGAGCATCGCCCGAATCTTTTGCAGCACGTCGCCGGAATTGAGCGTGCAACCGGAGAGGTTGACCGAAAAACTCGCCTCGCGCCCCTGTGCCTGTAGCGATTCGAGCAGTTTCAGCGATTCCTGCACCACCCACAGGTCGATGTATTGAATCAGATTGAAACGTTCCGCCATCGGCAGAAATGCGCCCGGGCTGATCATGTTGTCGCCATGCCGCAACCGAATCAGCACTTCGTAGTGATCGGGCAAATGCGAGAGTGAGGCCCACAAGCGATTGGGTTCTCCGGGCAGGTCACCGAAATCCACTTCCGCCAGTGGCAGGATCGGTTGGAACATGAGGAAGAATTCCTCGTTCTCCAGCGCTTCCTTCAAGCGCACCGACCAGGCGATCTCCTCATTCATGGAAGCGCGATCGAGATCGGTGGAATCGGAATACAGATGCGTCTGGTTGCGGCCCTTGCGCTTGGCGATGTTGCAGGCGATATCGGCATTGGCCAGCACGTCCTTGTCCGTCATGCCCTGCTCGATCATCGCCACGCCGATGCTGGCGCTGAGCTTGAACGAGACTTCCTCGCTGATGTAGGCGACATCCTGCAGCCGCGAGCGCAGTTGCTCGGCAATCTGCATCGCATCGGTGGCGCTCACCGCGCGCAGGATGACCGCGAATTCATCACCACCAAGGCGGGCGACATCGTCGCTGGCGCGCACGCATTCGCGCAATTGCTGGCTGGCCTCGATCAGCAGCTTGTCACCGGCATCATGCCCGGCAGTGTCGTTGAGGTATTTGAACTGGTCGAAATCCAGATACAACAATGCCGCCGACCGGGCCTTGCCGTGATTGATCTTTCTGACCTCACGCGCCAGCGACTGCTCGAAGAAACGGCGGTTGAACAGGTCGGTCAGCGGATCGCGCGTGGCCTGCCAAAGCAGCCGGCGCTCCATTTGTTTGCGTTCAGTGATATCACGGAAGGCGACCACCGATCCCTGTCGTTCCTGGTTGACTTGCAACGGTGACACCGAGCACACCACGTTGATCTTGCGGTTGTCGGTGCGCACGAAAATACATTCGTGATGCCGCAGTTCAGCACCCGAGAGGTAGGCCTCGGCGAGACGGTCGGCCTGCGGCTGCTCCCCCTTGCGATGACGCTGGGGCGAGTGGATCAGCGCTTGCGCCTGTTTGCCGATGAACTGTGGTCCCGCCGTGAAACCCAGCATTTTCTGTCCGGCCGGATTCATGAACGAGATCTTGCCGTCCGGCGTGACGCCAAAGACGCCCTCACCCACCGAGGCGAGAATCGCTTCGAACCGGCGGCGCTCGGTGTCGGCGGACTTTTGCAGCACCAGTTGTCGCGCCAGTGCATTCACACGGCCGAGAAAAAGCGCGTCGGTCTCGGTCTTGAACAAGCATTCGACGGCCCCCAGTTCCAGGCTTTCCTGCACCGCCTTGTCGACATAAGAGCTGATCAGCACCACGCTGTGCACCCGTGACATTTCAGGTTCGTCCTTGATCCGCGACATCAGGGCACGCCCACCGGTACTGTCGAGAATGAAATAATCGATGATGACGATGTCGAACGATTCCTGACGGAAGAAATCCATTGCGGTATCGACATCGGAACAAATGGTGGCCGAGTAACCGGCTTCGAGCAGGATACGCTGGTAACGCGCCAAATCATTCGGCGAATCGTCCAGCAACAGAATATTGATACCCTGCTGGCGTGGCGCCTTGTCTGTCTCGCCGCGCGCAGCACGCCACGTCGCCGGCGCCTGCAATTGCGTGATCTGATCGAGAATCTCGATATGCTGCCCGTGTTCCAGCCGTTTCGACGCAGGCCGGGTGGCCACCCAATCCTCCAGTTCCTGGACGCAATCCTCCGCCAACACGATCAACGGGACACCGGCATAGCGGTCGCCATTGAGCAGCTTTTTCAATATCGCCGTCAGTTCCGGCTCATAGTCCATCCAGCCGAGGATGACCGCATCGTATTCGCCATCAGCCGCCATTTTCAGCAGGTTGATGGCCTGCCAGTAGTCCTGTGACTCCACCGGCTCATAACCGGCTTGAGACAATGTTTGCGCCAATGCGAAACGTTGCGTGTCGGAGCTTTCGATCAATAGAACACGATACATGTGTAATCACTTTCCAATGTGCAGCTTCCCTGTGCACATCCTACCTTGCGGCGGATGTTCCCTTTTTGCGTGGATCACAACCTTGCGTAAGCACCCGGCGCCGGCCTGCGGGTTGCGGGCAAAACGTGAAAACTGCCCGTGTTGGGTGTAGCCCTGCATCCCGGCTATAATGCACCGGCTCAATCCTGAACCCATTTCAGCTTATGGCCTTTTCCTATCCGTTCACCCGTCCCCGCCGCATGCGTCGGGATGATTTCTCCCGTCGCCTGATGCGCGAAAACCAGCTCACCAGCGACGACCTGATTCTGCCAGTTTTTGTGCTCGAGGGCGAAAATCAACGCGAGCCGGTGCCGTCAATGCCCGGCGTCGAGCGGTTGAGCGTCGATCAGCTCCTGCTCGACGCTGAAGTACTGCTCGATCTCGGCATCCCCGCCGTGGCCATCTTCCCCGTCGTCGGTGCAGCGAAAAAGTCCGACCTGGCCGAGGAAGCCTATAATCCCGATGGTCTGGCGCAGCGCGCGGTGCGGGCGTTGAAAACGCGCTTTCCGGAACTGGGCGTGATCACCGATGTGGCGCTCGACCCATTCACCTCGCACGGCCAGGACGGACTGCTCGATGACAGCGGCTACGTCATCAATGACGAAACGGTGGAAGTGCTGGTCAAGCAAGCCCTGTCTCACGCCGAAGCCGGCGCGGACATCGTCGCGCCGTCGGACATGATGGATGGCCGCATCGGCGCCATCCGCCAGGCGCTGGAAGCAGCCGATCATCGCAACACCCGCATTCTGGCCTATTCGGCCAAATACGCCTCCAGTTTCTATGGCCCTTTCCGGGATGCAGTCGGTTCCGCCGCCAATCTCGGAGGCGGTAACAAATACAGTTACCAGATGGATCCGGCCAACAGCGATGAAGCCCTGCGGGAAGTGAAACTGGATATCGACGAAGGCGCCGACATGGTGATGGTCAAGCCTGGCATGCCCTATCTGGACATCGTTCGGCGCGTCAAGGATAGCTTCGGCATGCCGACATTCATCTATCAGGTCAGCGGTGAATACGCCATGCTCAAGGCCGCCGCGATGCAAGGCTGGTTGGACGAAAGAGCCTGCGTCCTGGAAGCATTGCTGGGCATGAAACGTGCTGGCGGCGACGCCATTCTGACCTACTTCGCCCGTGATGCCGCCCGCTGGCTGAAAGCCGGTTGATGCCAGATGGATCGCTACGCGGTGCTCGGTAATCCGGTTGGCCACAGCCTCTCACCCGAGATTCACGGACTTTTTGCCCGCCAGACCGGGGAACGGCTGCAATACTCCGCGCTGGAAGTCCCGACCGACCAGCTCCCGGCTTTTGTCGCTGGCCTGCACGAGGAGGGCTTTCGCGGCATGAATGTGACCGTGCCGTTCAAGCAGGAGGCCTGTCGACTGAGTGAATCACTGAGCGAGCGGGCAGCCGCCGCCGGCGCGGTCAATACCCTGATTCGTACCGAAACGGGGTGGCGGGGCGACAATACCGATGGCGTGGGACTGGTCACCGACCTGCAACAGAATCTCGGGCTGTCCCTCGCCGATGCCAGGATTCTGTTGTTGGGCGCGGGTGGCGCTGCCCGGGGCGTAGTCTCCCCGTTGCTGGCCACATCGCCCGCGTTGCTGCACATCGCCAATCGGACCGCCGAGAAAGCACAGCAACTGGCGCAGCACTTTGCCACCGCCGGCCCGCTACGCGGTTCCGGCCTGACTGGGCCATTCGAATCCGGCTACGACCTCATCATCAACGCCACTGCCGCCAGTCTCGGCGGACAGTTACCTGCGATCCCAGACAACCTGCTCGCGGAAGGCGGCGCGGTCTATGACATGATGTACGCCAGCGAACCGACGGCTTTCGTCGAATGGGGCAAACGCCTGGGTGCGACGATCGCCAGCGATGGATTCGGCATGCTGGTGGAACAGGCGGCCGAAAGTTTCTTTCTATGGCGTGGTGTACGCCCCGACACCGCGGCAGTGATCGAACGACTGCGGCCGGGGCGCGCATGAGCAGTATCCACACCATCACCGATCTGATCGGTCGTACCGCCATCATCGAGGGCCGGCGTCTCAAGGTGGTGGAAGTGCTCACCAGCGACGAAGTCGTGATTCTCGAGGATGCGGCCGATGCTTCGGCGTTTCAGGAAAACCAGTACGGCGATATCCATCGCCGGGTCAACAAAACCTGGTCGATTCCCTTTTTCAGCGAGACCGATCCCACACGCCTGCATCCTGTGCTCGAAGCATTCCTGGAAGACGAAACCGGCGACTGATGGCCGTCAGCAGCGGGCGCAGGCGGAACGATAACAGCGTGACGAGAATCAGCGAATAGAGCATCGGTTCGGAAACATCCGACTTGGACGATTTCATCCACCAAAAATGCAGCACTGCCGCAATGGCGGCGATATAGACGCTCTTGTGCAACTGCGCCCAACGCTTTTTCAGCCGCCGCATCATCGCGCGCGTGGATGTCATCGCCAATGGAACCAAAATCACAAAGGCGACAAAACCCGCGGTAATGAAGGGTCGATCGAGAATATCCAGCCAGATATCGGGCCAGGAGAAAAACTGGTCGAGCCACAGATACAGCAGCACATGCACCGAGGCATAAAAGAATGCAAACAGCCCCAGCATACGCCGGAACCGCATCCAAAGTGGCCAGCCGGTCAGACGGCGCAGCGGTGTGATCGCCAACGTCAGCAGCAGAAAACGCAACGCCCAGTCACCGGAGGCGCGCGTCACCACCTCGATGGGATTGGCGCCGAGCCGGTCCATCCACAATGCCGCGCCGTAGAACAGGAACGGCAACAGCGCAGCCAGGAATAGCGGCGGCTTGAGCCGCGCCGGTGTCAGCCATGATCGGACAGCGCCCATGGTCAGAAATATTTCTTCAGATCCATGCCGGCATAGAGCGAGGCCACTTGCTCGGCGTAACCATTGAACATCAGCGTCTTGCGCTTGCGAAATTCACCGATCCGGCGTTCGCGACGCTGGCTCCAACGTGGATGCGGCACATTGGGATTGACGTTGGAATAAAAGCCGTATTCATCCGGCGCCGCAGTATTCCACGAAGTGGGCGGCTGCTGTTCGACGAAGCGGATCCTGACGATCGATTTGATACTCTTGAAACCGTACTTCCAGGGCACCACCAGTCGCAGCGGCGCACCGTTCTGATTCGGTAGTGTACGGCCATACAGCCCCACGGCCAGAATGGTCAGCGGATGCATTGCCTCATCCATACGCAAACCCTCGCGATACGGCCATTCCAGCACCTTGCGCCGTTGACCGGACAGGTGTTTCGGATCGTACAGACTTTCAAAGGCAACATATTTGGCTTTCGAGGTGGGTTGGTAACGCTGCAACGCCTTGGCCAGTGAAAAACCCACCCAGGGAATCACCATCGACCAACCCTCGACACACCGCAGCCGGTAGATGCGTTCTTCCAGATCCTGACCCTTGAGGAAATCTTCCAGCGTGTACTGGCCAGGCTTCTCGCAATGTCCTTCCACGGTGATGCGCCAGGGATCGGTGATCAATTCATCTGCATGACGCGCAGGTGCACTCTTGCTGGTACCCAGTTCATAGAAATTGTTGTAATGGGTGGCATCATCCCAGTCCGTCTGCGCCTCATCCGTCGAAAACCGGCTGGGTGGCAGACCGGCATACCGTTTCTTCTCGCTGGCGAACAAGGTGCGGACACTGCTGCCCGCCAGCAAACCGATACCAGCCAGCCCGGTAGCCGCCATCAGCCGGCGACGTTCCCGGTAGATGGATTCCGGCGTGACATCAGCGGCCGTCAGAATGTGCGGGCCCTTATGCTTGATCAACATTCATTTCACTCCCGTTTATATCAGTGATTCGGAGCCTGGCTAGCCCGGATTTCTCACAGGGTCGCGTAGCGAGGCCGCTCAAGGTGGTGTGA
>CAZTJP010000125.1:0-6480 GCA_964613895.1 uncultured Thiotrichales bacterium
GCCCTCCGTGGCACTGGATTGCGGGCGTCCATGCGGGAATGATGGGGCGGGACATCGTGGTGTTGGGTTGTGCAGGATTCGGTGGAATGTAACTCGGCGCCATTCAATTGCAGTACAACAATAACGTCGGGGAGTCAGTTACCATGAGCCATCAACATATTTCGGTACCTTGCAAGCATTGCGGAATGCCCATGTACAATGTCGACCGTATCCGGCGGCGGTTTTGGCAACGGTTGCTGTTTCCTCATGGCGGACGGTTTCGCTGCGTGAGTTGCGGTAAGAAACAGTGTGTGTCCAACCTGTCTCCCTACGTCGTCAAGCCTTCCTATGAACCGGGAGCATCTCCCCGAAACGGTTCCCGATAGCCCGCGGCAGGCAATGAATCGGGAAGGTCGGGAAATTCGTCCTTCAAGGCGTCTTCGGCCCGGCATATTTCACGCCCGAGAAGAATCGGTACAGCACCGGCAGTACGAACAGGGTCAGCAGCGTGGATGAAAACAGACCGCCCACGACCACCGTCGCCAGTGGCCGCTGGACTTCCGATCCCACGCCAGTGGAGAGCAGCATCGGGATCAGGCCGAGCGCGGCGATGCTGGCCGTCATCAAGACCGGACGGAGCCGTGAAAATGCGCCCGACAGAATGGCGTCGTCGATATTCATGCCGCCCTCGATGCGCTGGTTGATGGCGCTGACCATGACCACGCCATTGAGCACAGCCACGCCGAACAGCGCGATGAATCCGATCGAGCCGGGTACGGACAGGTATTGACCGGAAATGAACAGTGCCGCGATGCCTCCGATCAACGCCAGCGGCACGTTGAGCATGATCAGCAACGCCTGGCCCACCGAATTGAAGGCGAAATAGAGCATCAGGAAGATCAATCCCAGCGACAGTGGCACAACGATCATCAGACGCGCCTGTGCGCGTTGCTGGTTTTCGAACTGCCCGCCGAATACGACGCTATAGCCTGGTGGCAGATCGATTTCCGTGGCGATTCTTTGCCGGATCTCTGCAACCAGCCCGCCCATATCGCGGCCTTCGACATTGGCCTGGATCACGACCCGGCGCTGGACGTCATCGCGGCGGATCTGCGGCGGACCGGATTCGATCGCCACGCGCGCGACATCGCCGAGCTTGACCCAGGCGCCGCTGGGCGCTTGCAGGATCAGATTGCGAATACTGTCGATACTGTCCCGATAGGGTTTCGCCAGCCGGACATTGATGTCGTAACGCTCGTTGCCGTTGATGACTTGCCCGGCTTCCCGCCCGCCGATGGCGTCGGCAACCAGATCCATCACCTGGGCGATTGGAATGCCATAGCGTGACAGCGCCTCACGGTCGGGCCGCACCACCAACTGCGCCTCACCGGCGATCTGTTCCATCTCGACGCCGCGCGTGCCATCGATGTTGCGCGCCAGCGCCTCGATGGCCTTGCCGATCCGACTCAGTTCGCCGAGATCCGGCCCGAACAGCTTGATGGCCAACTGGGCCTTGACGCCTGACAGCAGTTCATCGACACGAGTGGCGATTGGCTGGGAAAACGAGAACAGCAGCCCCGGATGGACCGACATGCGTTGTTCCATCAGACGTTGCAGCGATTTTCGGTCACTGGCGCTGGTCCAGGTCGAGACCGGCGCCAGCCCCACGATGATTTCGATATTCGAGACCGGCTCGGGATCGCCGCCGATCTCGGCACGACCAATACGGCTGGAGACATAGCGAACCTCGGGGAACTGCATCAGCTGTTGCTCCAGCGCCTGCGCCACTTCCAGTGACGTATCCAGGCTGGAGGAGGGCGCCAGCGTCACGCGGATGTTCAGTGTGCCTTCTTCCAGTTCCGGCACGAACTCCGCGCCAAGAAAGGGGATCAATGCCAGTGCGCCGATGAACAGTGTCACTGCCGTGGCGATGATCCACCGCTTGTGCCGCAGTGCCGCCTCGAGCGCCCAGCGGTAGGCGCGCGCCAGCGGTATCATCAGCAGACTGTCACGGTGCTTGACGCCGCGTCGGAAAAGATAGGTCGCCAGCGCCGGAACGACCACCAGCGCGACCAGCAACGAGGCCAGCATGGCCAGCACGATCGACACCGCCATCGGCTGGAACAGCTTGCCTTCGACGCCCTGCAGGCTGAACAGCGGCGCGAATACGATGATGATGATCATCACCGCAAAGAACACCGGCCGCCCCACCTCGCGGGCCGCCTCCTGAATGCGCAAGGCGATACCCTGCTGGTCATGCGCGGCGTCGAAAGGACGGGGGGTGCCGGAGGCCAGCGCCCTGGCGGTTTCGAAATGTGCCTCATCGGGCCGCGTCAGATGGCTGAAGATATGCTCCATCATCACCACCGAGCCATCGACCATCATGCCAATGGCGATCGCCAGTCCGCCCAGCGACATCAGGTTGGCGGAAATCCCCCATTGCGCCATCACCATCAGTGCCAGCCCGACGGAGATCGGTACCGAAACCAGCACCAGCAGGCTGGCGCGCAGGTTGACCAGAAACAGCACCAGAATGATCACGATCAGCACAAAGGCTTCCAGCAGTGCCTTGCTGACGGTGTGCACCGCTCGCTCGACCAGGTCCGACTGGTCGTAGACCGGCTCCAGTGTGACACCCTTGGGCAGTGCCATCTGCACTGCCGGCAGTCGCTCGCGGATGCCGTCGATGGTGGCCTTGGTATTCGCGCCCATGCGTTTGAGGACGATGCCGGCCACGACCTCGCCCAATGCTTCGGGGTTGCCGTCTGCGTCGCGGGTGGTCATGGTGACCGCGCCCTGGCGGATTTCCGGGCCGAAGCTCACCTGGGCGACATCACGCACGTAAACCGGAACGCCATCGACATCCTTGAGCGGAATGGAACCCAGGTCACGAAGACCATCCGCGCCACTTCGCAGCCAGCCGACGCCGCGGATCACCAGTTGTTCCGCGCCGCGGTCGAGATACCAGCCGCCTGCGTTGCGATTGTTGGCCTCGATCGTGTCGGCTACCTGATCGATGGTCAGACCATAGGCCAGCAGGCGCGCCGGATCCACCTGCACCTGATACTGGCGCACTTCGCCACCGAAGGACAACACATCGGTCACGCCATCCACCGGCATCAGCAGCAGCTTGACCACCCAGTCATTGAGGCTGCGCAGGGTCATGGCATCGAAACGGCCCGGGTCGTCAGCCCGCAGGATATATTGGAAAACCTGCCCCAGCCCGGATGTGTTCGGCCCCATTTGCGGACTACCGATGCCATCGGGAATCTGCCCGCGCGCGGATTGCAGCCGCTCGAATACCTGCTGCCGCGCGAAATAGATATCGGTGCCCTCGGCGAACACCACGGTGATCACCGACAGGCCGGTTTTGGAGATCGAGCGTACCTCCTCGACAGCCGGCAATGTGTACATGACCGCTTCGATCGGGAAGGTGATCAGCTGCTCCACTTCTTCCGCCGCCAGTCCGCGTGCTTCGGTATTGATTTGTACCTGAATGTTGGTGACATCCGGAAAAGCGTCGAGATTGAGCCGGGGCAGGATCAGGGCGCCGCCGACCATTGCTGCCAGCAACGCCAGCACAACCATCAAACGGTTTTGAACACCCAGGTCGATGAGTTTGTTGAGCATGACGTTTCTCCGGTCAGTGGTTGTGAATCTCGAAGCCGGACTTGGCCAGTTCGGATTGCAGGAAGAAGGCGCCATGGGTGACGACGCGAACCCCCGGTTCGATACCGCGTATCACCGCCAGCCCGCCGGTGTTGTGAAGGACTTCGACTTCGCGCGGTTCGAACTCACCCGGCTGGTGCTCGATGAATACCTGCCAGTCCCCATCCGGGCTGCGCATCACGGCGTCCACCGGGACAGCGAGCCCGGTTTCCTGACGGCGGGTTTCGATGCGGGTCTCGACGAACATGCCGGGATGGAAGCGGTCATCCGGATTGGCCAGCGCCAGCCGGACGCCCAGTGTGCGGGTGTGTTCATCCAGCGCATGGTGAATCTGAATGACTTTGGCGCTACTGCGTTGCTCACCGGCGCTGACGGTAGCGGCAGCGCCGACAGCAATCTGTGCCGCCTGCTGCGGCGGCAGGCGTGTTTCGACCCACAGGCGGGATTCGTCGCTGATCTCGAACAACACCCGGCCGGGTTCAACCCATTCTCCGGTGATGAAGTCATCCCGGACGACCGTCCCTTGTTGTGGCGCCAGCAGGTCGAACTGGCCATCGGCCGGGCGTTGGCCGCGTAGCAGCCGCTTGAGCTCAGCCTCGCTCATGCCGAAGGACAGTACCCGGGCGCGGGCCAGTTCCCGCTCCACCCTGGCCTTGGTGTATCGCTGCTCGGAAACCACGCGTTTGCCGAGTTTTCTGACCCGCGTCCATTCACGCTCGGCCACCAGCAGATCGCCCTGGGCCTGGGCCATCTCGACGCTCGAGAGGCGCACCAGTGTCTGGCCTTTGGTGACGATTTCTCCCAGCTTTGCCTGACGGGCTGATACCTGGGCGGCGATCCTCGGGGTGACAATGCTGGAAGCATAGGCGTTACGGCGGATTTCCCCCGGCGCTTGCACCACGGAAGGCAGTTTGTGGGGTTCGAGGGTTTCCACCTGGATGCCGGCAGCTTGCTGTTGGTCGGCATCGAGGCGCACGGCTGCCGCTTCTTCGTGCGCATGCGTGGCGGCATCGGTTTCGTTTGCGGCCAGGCTGCCCGGCTGGACAGTGGCCATTGTCAGGGTGATCAGTACGGGTTTGAGCAGGTTCATCGTCTCATCTCCAGGGATTCATCGGGGTGGTACGGCTGGGATTTTTTGGTGCGGTGTCGTTCGGGAAGCGGGCGTAGCCAGCGTTCGATGGCGCCAGATGCCGCGAGGTAGTCCGCCCAGGCCGACCAGGCCCGGCCTCGTTGCTCGATGGCGCTGGTTTCGGTCTCCAGTGCCTGTTTGAGCTGCACCAGGTAGTCGGTGGTCTTGAGTTCACCCGCTTGCCAGAGGCGATCCAGCAACCGGCTGTGCTGATCCAGCCGGACGGCGCTGTTATCCCGCCAGTCGATCCAGGCAGAGCGTGCTTGCTCGTAGATCAGGCGGCTGGCCCGCCATTGGGCTTGAAGCGTTCGTTCGAGGTTGTTGGCTTGCCGACGCGCCTGCAGCAGTTGGGAGGTGGCGACATCGACTTCTGCCCGGTAGCGGTTACGCACGAACAACGGCAGCGACAGCCGCAAACCGGTGAGCGTGTCCGAACCCTCTTTGCCAAGCCGGATGCCAATGCTGGGGTCCGGTCGGCGACGCCGCTGTTGCAGCTGAACACCGGCGCGCGCGGCATCGATCCGGGCACGCGCTGCGCGAATGGCTGGCAGCTGCGCCAGCCTGTCCTGGTCGTCTCGTTCGGCGACGGGTAATTGCTCGGGCAGTTCAGGCGGTGTTCCCGACCCCATGCCGGTCAATGTGGCCAGCGCCTGGCGTGCCCGTGCCTGCTGCTGGTGGGCAGCGGATTGCTGGAAACGAGCCGCAGATGCGGCCAGCCAGGCGAGGTTGAGATCCAGTTGTCCAAGATCACCTGCCTGGTGGCGTCGTTCGGCGATATCGACGAAGGTTTCCATCAACTCGATCTGTCGGTCTCGGATCCGGCGGATGTCGGTCGCGGTATTCCAGTCGATCAGGGCCTTGAGCAGGGCGACAGCCAGGCGTTGCCGTTCGGCATCGAATTCCGCCCGGGAAAGTTGCAAACGGGCGTCAGCGACCGAGGTGCGGGCCTCTCGCTGGCGGGACCAGTCGAGGGTTTGACTGATGCCGGTCGCCACCGTATCGGTGCCGGTGCGTTCCAGTTCGAACTCGATCTCCGGATTGAACAGGGGTTGGTCGGCCGCTTCCCGTTGACCACGGGCCGCTGCCGTCGCAGCCCTGGCCGCGCCGAGCTGTGGGTTGTCGGCAAGATGCCGGTTGAGCCAGTCGAAGACGACCGACAATGAATGGTCGGGCGATGTCTCGGCCATCACACCGGTTGGCGCAGTCAGGCAAACGCTGACGGCGCAGGTCAGTAGCGCATTCTTGAACATGGGTTGAATCCTGTTGGGTTGGACAGGCGTGCGTCTTCGTCAGGCGACGACGCCACGCATATCAATGATCAGGATTCAAACGGTTGGAGGACGCTCCAGAGGTGGCAGGGCGAGAAAAGACATGCTTTCGACGCGCCCGGGCAGATCGGCGCTGGTTGCGTCAAAGTGGTTGTCGGACAGCGACGGGTGCAGCCCGAGCATATGCGCGCTGGCGTGGCAGCAATGGTCGCATGGCCCCTGCTCGTGGTCGCTGACCGGGTCGGCAGGTGTGGCGGCTTGCGCCAGATGGTCGCCCCCGGCAGCCGTTGACGGAAGCTGTGAGTCCAGATGCGTCAAATGGCCATCGAACGCCCAGGCGGTGTTGTAACCGAGGGCACTGACGATCAACCAGAGGGTGAGCAAGCGTCTGAACATGCGGGCATCGTACAGAATCCCACCAGGGGTGGCAATGTT
>CAZTJP010000126.1:0-6396 GCA_964613895.1 uncultured Thiotrichales bacterium
CCGGTTCCCGCTCACATGGATGGCCGCTTCCGCCTTGTGGCGCAGCTTTTCCACCGTCAAGATAACATGCGTATCGAGAACCTGCTCGAAATGCCGGTCGAGCCGTTGAAATTTTCCCTTCACATAGTTCCGCAGTGAATCGGTAATATCGACATGGTGTCCGGTCAGGGTTAACTGCATAACAGATCTCCGTTTCGGTTGAGTGTGAGCCCACCGGCCTGGCAACAGCGGCCTGCCGGCGCGCATGCCCGGCATCGGTTCTTCCCTCGCCTCGATCCAGCGAAACAAGGCGGGAAACATCAACAGTGCAAGAAGAACCCGGTGGGAATGAAAGATCCGGCGTTGATGGGCCGGAAGTTCGCCATTGCGCCCAGAGAAAGAGCGGCTGGCGGAAGAAAAACGGGATTGAAGGGGTCGGTATCGAACGAATGCCGATAGAAAAAGCTTCCAGGTGATTACCAGTTCGTCAGGCAATTCTCTTCCTTTCGCTTGATGGCGGTATCTTCATGGCCTCCCTGTACTTGGCGACGGTTCGGCGTGCCACTTTTATTCCCTTCTCATTAAGTAAGATAGAGGTTATTTTGCTGTCGCTCAAGGGCTTCTGTCGGTTTTCTTTCTCGATCAGTCCGCGAATCAGCGCCCGGATCGCCGTGGCGGACGTATTGCCGCCATCCGAGGTACCCAGCTGGGTCGAGAAAAAATACTTGAAACTCAACAAGCCACGAGGGGTCAGCATGTACTTGCTGCTGGTGACGCGGGAGATGGTCGATTCGTGCATGCCGACGATCTCGGCGACATCGCGCAGGATCATCGGCCGCATCGCCTCCTCGCCCCGCTCGAAGAATTCCTGCTGCTTGTCGACGATCACCTCGGCCACCTTGAGGATGGTCTCGTTGCGACTCTGGATACTCTTGAGAAACCAGCGTGCTTCCTGCAGATGATCGCGCAGATACTTGTTCTGGCCACTGGAATCGCCGCGCTTGACCAGTGACGAATAATAGGGGTGGATGCGCAACTGCGGCGACACTTCCGTATTCAACGAAGCCACCCAGCGGCCATCACGCTGCACCACGAACACATCGGGCTTGACGTAGTCCGCCGTCTGACCACCGATACCGGAACCGGGCCGCGGTTTGAGACTGCGAATCACCTCCAGCGCGGCCTCGACCTCTTCCGCTGACAAACGGCTGCGGCTGACCAGACGCTTGAGATCCTGTTTCTCCAGTTCGGGGAAACAGCGGGTCAGAATCAGGCGGGCATGCTCCACCGCCGGCTCGGATGAATCCATCTGCCCCAGTTGCAGCAGCAAACTTTCCCGCAGATCGATGGCACCGCAGCCCAGCGGATCGAACTGCATGATCAGTTTTCTGACCGCTTCGATCTCCGCCAGTTGGATATCGCTGTCGAGTTCGCGCCGCAAGCAGTCGTGCAGATCTTCAAGGGTTTCCCCCAGATAGCCGTCATCACGAATGGCGTCGATGAGGGCGTGACCGATGACCCGATCGACATCGGACAGATGCGTCAATTCGAGCTGAGCATACAGATGCTGGCGCAGGCTCTCTTCCGATTCGCCGATATTTTCCAGCATGGCCGAGAGATCGGTATCCGAGGCGATCGGCCTGGGCGCAGGCATATTGGTGTAAACCGATTCCCAGTCGGTATCGACCGGCAATTCATCCGGAATCGCATCCTGCCGTTCCATGCTGACAGGCTGATCCTCCTTCAGCACCCGCAGCGCCTCTGCCTCGCCATTGACGGGCGTATCCAACGCGCCTGGCTGGCTTTCATCCAGCTCCAGCAGGGGATTCTGCTCGATCATCTCCTGCACTTGATTCTGCAACTCCAGCGCGGAGTATTGCAGCAGCTTGATCGTCTGCTGCAACTGTGGCGTCAGCGCCAGAGTCTGGCCAATCTTGAGCTGTAGTCCTGTTTTCAGCATGGTCCCTTCTAACGTAATCAAGCCCGTTTCTGAGTGGAATTATGACGCCCGGGCAGCAGCCAGGCAATGGCGCTGGACGGCTTGAAAGCAACGTTCATGCCAAAGCGTGAGACAACTAGCAATTTCGAAAAATTGTTACAACGAAAAGTTCTCGCCGAGGTAGAATCGCTTGACATCCTCGTTGGCCAGCAAATCCTCCGGCGCGCCTTCGGCCATCAGCTTGCCGTCATGGAGAATATAGCCGCGCGAACAGATACCCAGCGTCTCGCGCACATTGTGATCGGTGATCAGCACGCCGATGCCCCGGTCGCACAGATGGGTGACGATACGCTGGATATCCAGCACCGAAATCGGATCGACCCCGGCGAATGGCTCATCCAGCAGAATGAAAGCCGGCTCGGTCGCCAGCGCCCGGGCAATCTCGACCCGCCGCCGCTCACCGCCGGAAAGACTCATGCCCAAGCTGTCCTTGATATGGCCGATCTGCAACTCATCGAGCAGTGACGCCAGCTTTTTCAGCCGACCGCGCCGACCCAGATCCCGGCGCAACTCCAGCACCGCCAGAATATTCTGCGTCACCGTCAGCTTGCGGAATACGGAGGCTTCCTGCGGCAGATAACCCAGCCCCAACCGGGCGCGGGCATGCATTGGCAGATGGGTCAGCTCATCCTCCCCCAGCCAGACCTGGCCGCCATCGGCCTTGACCAGCCCGACGACGATATAGAAACAGGTGGTCTTGCCCGCGCCATTGGGCCCCAACAGCCCCACCACTTCGCCACTCTCGACATGCATGGAGATACCATCGAGCACCGACCGGCCCTTGTACTGCTTGCGGATATCGCTGGCGCGCAGAATGGTGCCGCTCACGCGCTCACTCCGCTGCCGGCTGAATGGTGACTTCCACCCGCCCACTGGCTGCCTTGCCGCCGGCGGTCAGATTGCCGCTTTCGAGGTCGAACTCGATATGGTCGTTGACGACCCGATTACCACCCTGCTCGAGACGACCGTCGCCCTGCAACACCAATCGTTGGGCGGCGGCCTTGAAAAGAATCTTCCTGGCCTCGCCCACCGCTGGCTTGCCATCCTCCAGCACGGTGGAGAAACGCGCCGGCGCACCGCTCGCTTCGAGGCGATCGAGCTGGCCATCCTTGAGATAGACCGTCACCTGGCTGGCCGTCAGCTTCATCTCGCCCTGACTCAGTTCCACATGACCGGAATAGGTACTGATATGGGTATTGGGATCGACCTTGACTTGGTCGGCAAAGATCCGGATCGGCGCCTTGGGATCTCCAGCGGCGCCCTTGACCGCCGCGCCAAGCGGCCCGGCCAGCAGCAAGCCAATGACCAGAATCAACAGGTTACGGTACATAGACACCTCGAACGCTACCAGACAACTGCACCTTGTCCTGCGAGAGATCGGCCGTCAGGGTCTTGCTCTCGATGCGGTTGCGCCCCTGGCGCACCACCACCCCGACATCCGATGTCAGTACCCGTGAGTCGATATCGACCTGCAACGCCGGCGTATTCAGGGTTGCCAGCGGATTGCGTTCCGCCACCACCTTCACATCACCGCGCAGGTGGGCATGGTCCATCGCCGCATCCATCTCGCCCCGTATTGCCGTCATCCGCCAGACACCGCCGTCATCATCGACCAGCTCCAGCGCCGGATGGTGCAGCGTGGAATCACCCGTCGACGAGGATTGCTCGAGCGCTTCGGCGTGCAGGACCGAGCGTTGGCGGCCTTCGGGATCGAAGGAAGTGAGCACCAGCTTTTTCATATAGAACGAGTCGGTGCGGGCCGCCTCATCGACCGTTGGCGCCGGAGTCTCGCCAGCGCCGAAGAAATACATGCCGGCAACCGCCGCCAGCAGCATGATCGCCACCATGATGCGGGTGTCGATCGCATCGGCGCCGCAGCAAAAGCGGTCAGAGATAGGTCTGGAGCTTGTCTTCAAGAGCGCCTCGCGCATCCAGCAAAAATTCACAAACTTCCCGCGCTGCACCGCGTCCGCCAGCTGCGGCAGTGGTCCAGTGCGCATGACGCTGCACCATCGGGTGGGCGTCGTTGACCGCGATCGCCAGCCCCACCTGGGACATCACCGGCAGATCGACCACATCGTCGCCGACATAGGCAATCACCGCGGCGGGCAATCCGGTTTCCTCCAGCAACGCACGAAAGGCCGGGCGCTTGTCGCGATGACCCTGCAACACGATATCGATGCCCAGATCACGCGCCCGGTAGTCCACCACCTTGGACTGGCGGCCGGTCAGAATGGCCGTCTTGACGCCCGCTTCGTGCAGCATGCGGATGCCGTGCCCATCCTTGGAATTGAACGCCTTGTACTCCTGGCCATCATCGCCCAGAAACAGCGTGCCATCGGTCAAAACGCCATCGACATCGAAGATCACCAGTTCGATCGAGGCAGCCAGAGCCTGCAAATTTTCCATCACACCACTCCCGCGCGTAACAAATCGTGCATGTGCAAGGCGCCGATCACCACCCCGTCGCCATCAACCACCGGCAGGGCGAGAATCCGGCCTTCCATCTGGTTGAGCGCCTCCACCGCCAGCTTGTCCGCCACGATCGACTCGCAAGGCGTGGTCATCACCTCGCCGATCGCTGTGCTGCGGACATCCACCGGATGATCCAGCGTCCGGCGCAAATCACCATCAGTATATACGCCGATCAACTTGCCGTGCGAATCGATCACCGTCGTGAAACCCAATCCCTTGGCGCTCATCTCCTCCAACGCCTCGACCAGCATGACATCCGCCGAAACCTTGGGAGTACGCTCCAGCGGGTGCATCAGATCCCCCACCCGCAGCAGCAGCCGCCGCCCCAGCTTGCCGCCGGGATGGGAACGGGCGAAATCCTCGGCGGTGAAACCGCGCCCCTTGAGCAGACTCACCGCCAGCGCATCGCAGAGCGCCAGCGTCACCGTGGTGCTGGTGGTCGGCGCCAGGTTCAGCGGGCAAGCCTCCTGCTCGACGCTGATATCCAGATTCACATCCGCCTGCCGCGCCAGCCGCGACTGCGGATTGCCGGTCAACGTCACCAACGGAATCCGCAACCGTTTGATCAGCGGCAGAATCGTCAGAATCTCATCGGTCTCGCCGGAATTGGAAATCGCGACCACCACATCCTCCTCGGTGATCATCCCCAGATCGCCGTGGCTGGCCTCGCCGGGATGCACGAAAAACGCCGGCGTGCCGGTGCTCGCCAGCGTCGCCGCCGCCTTGCCACCAATGTGGCCGGACTTGCCCATACCCGTCACCACCACCCGTCCGCGACAGGCGTACAACAACTCACAGGCACGGTTGAACTCATCGCCAATCCGCTCGGCGACATCCGCCACGGCCTGCGCCTCGGTCTGCAATACTTCCCGCGCCAGCGCCAACAACTGATGCTTGTCCAGCTTCATCCACCCATCCCGTCAACGGAAGACAACAAAAACATCTGATAACCCACAAAAGCAATCGTCAACAACGCCCCTTCCAGCCTGTTGATACACCGCGGTCCCGAACGGAAACTGAACGTCATCACCATCAGCACCAGCGTCAACACCGCCATCAGCGGAAAATCCCGCCCCAGCGCATCCGCCGGCAACCGCGCCGGCGCGATCAAACCCGGCAACGCCATCACCCCCAACAGATTGAACATGTTCGAGCCGATGACATTGCCGATCACCAGATCCGACTCACCCTTGCGCGCCCCGGCGATCGACGCCGCCAGCTCCGGCAGGCTCGTGCCCACCGCCACAATCGTCAAACCGATCACCAGATCGCTCACCCCCAGCGCCTCGGCAACCTCCACCGCGCCCCACACCAGCATCCGCGCGCTGACCAGCAACAGCACCAGCCCGATCACGAACCAAAGCACCGCCTGGCGCATCGGCAACCCGGTCTCGACCTCGGTCTTCAACTCCACCGCCAGCGCATCCTGCGCTTTCGCCCGCAAGGCATCCCAAACCAGCAGCCCCATCACCGCCACCAGCCCCGTCAGCAACAGCACCCCATCCAGCCGCGACAGATAGCCATTGTAGAGCAGCAGCCCGCCGAACGCCGTCACCCCCAACAACAGTGGCAATTCAAACCGCACGATCCGCGAATGCACGCCCAGCGGATAGAACAACGCCGTCAACCCCAGAATCAACGCGATGTTCGCAATATTCGAACCAATCGCATTGCCCACCCCCAGCGCCGGATTCCCCTGCCACGCCGCCAAGCCGGACACCAGCATCTCCGGCGCCGAGGTGCCAAACCCCACCACCGTCAAACCGATCACCAAACGCGAAACCCCCAGATGAAACGCCAGCGCGCTCGCCCCTTCCACAAACCGGTCAGAACTCCAGACCAGCACGACAAGCCCCACCACAATCGCAGCAACCGCCAACAACATCCCGTCCACTCCGGACCAAAAGGCCGCGATTATATACCGCTCCCGCGCAGCCTGCGCG
>CAZTJP010000127.1:0-6261 GCA_964613895.1 uncultured Thiotrichales bacterium
CAATGAGGCGCTGAGACTAAGGGATTTTCCCCGTCGTTTCCGCGCATTCTATCACGCCATTGCCCCATGCTTTTGTCCCGAACCCGATATCTGCTCTGGCTGCTGGTCATGATCGTTACGCTGGCATGGCATCCCGTCACCCGCGCCGAAGACCTCTCCAAGCAACTCGAGCACAACCCAAACGCCGCTTTGCTGATTCGTACAGCCTCGGGGCGCGTGCTGACCAGTGTGCATGCCGACAGGCCATTGGTGCCCGCTTCCACGCTGAAACTGCTCACGGCGCTGGCGGCACTGGAACATTGGGGGCCGGAACATCGGTTCGTGACCGACTTCTACCTGCACGGCGGCACGCTGTTCATCCAGGGCCATGGCGATCCGTTCCTGATTTCAGAGGAGATCGATGCGATCGCCGATGAATTGGTGGCGGCGGGGTTGCCCGAGCCGGTCACCCTTGCGCTGGATGACCGGTGGATGGCGCCCGGCCTCCACATCGATGGCCAGTCACGTAGCGAGAATCCCTATGACGCACCCGCCGGCGCCATCGCCGCCAACTTCAATACCATCTATCTGAACAAGTCCCGACAGACTGTCACATCGGCGGAACCGCAAACGCCGGTCACAGCGATCACGCGCAAGATCGCCGCCACGCTGCGCCCCGGCAAGCAGCGCGTGAATATCCCGGATGCACATGACGGCGCCCGGCACTTCGCCGGTATCTTGCGCCATAAATTGATGCAGAGACATATCCATGTCACAGCGCCGGTGACTTTCGCGCCAACGCCCGACGCTGCAACACGTTTGCTGCGGCATGAGAATCAGCATGAACTGGAACAGGTCGTCCGTGCCATGCTGAAGTTCTCGACCAACTTCATCGCCAACCAGTTGTTCCTGATGCTCGGTGCCGAGGCGCTGGGGACGCCCGCCACGATAGAGAAATCACAGCATGCCTTGCAGGCATTTGCCCGGCAGCGTTTTGGATGGAGCAATATCGACTTGCGCGAGGGCGCCGGCCTGTCCCGGCACAATCATCTTAGCGCGCGGCAACTGGATCAGTTACTGCAGCGTTTCCAACCATGGCGGGATCTGTTGCCCCACAAGCCGGGCGGTCTGATCGGCAAGACGGGGACACTGAAAGGCGTGGGGTGTTTCGCAGGCTACCTGTCAGATCGCCACGATGCACCATCGATCGTGCTGATGCTCAACGATGATGCGCTCGCGTCCCGGCGTGACCGGATCCTGCGGCAACTGACCCGGATTTATCGACCCACCGTCAAAAAGCGCCGGTTGATGAGCCTCACCGAGTGACGAGGCGGTCCGGACTCAACCACTGCTCGAGATACTCGACTGTGCGGGTCTCGTCACATTCGTTGAGGGCAAACTGACGACCTGCCTCCGCGATCTGGTTGCGGAGCGCATCATCGTCCGCCAGACGACGGATCGCGGCGGCCAGCGCTTCGGCATCCTCCGGCGGACAGACCAGCGCATTCTCACCGGGCCGGATATAGTCCGTCATCCCCTCCGAATCGGTGACGATCGTGGCCTTGCCGAGCGCAAACTGCGACACCAGACTGCCATGGCCGCAAGGCGTCTCCCGCGTCAACAAGGGCAACACCATGAAGCTCGAATGGGCAGCCAACAGGTAAGTCTCCTGGATCGGCACATTGATACGCAAGTCGACGTTCTCCGGTGGCGTCAATCCTTCGACGCTGGCGGGCGAGGCCACCACCAGCAAGCGCAGATCCGGCAGACGGCGCATGGCTTCGAACAATGTCGCGTAATCCCGCCCTTCGCCACCGATGGCGGCAATATAGTCTCCTTCGATCGGCGCGGGCGCAGTCCGGTCGTACTCCGGTTCCGAAGCCGTCCAGCGAACCATCTCGAATCGCTCGGCAGGCAAATTCAGCAGCTTTGGATACAGCCGCGTTTCAAGCGTCGAAAACATCACCAGCCGATCGACATGCGCCAGCGCAAAATGGTAGTACGCCCTCCGTAACCCCGTCATCCGTTCGGGATGTGGAAGGTTGAACGACCAGGCGATATGCACTGCGGATCCGCCGAGGAAGCGCTGAAAAAGCGCCACCGCGGCTGCCATCTCGGTACCATGCGAAACCAGCAGATCAGCGTGTCGCGCCTGCCAGACGCCCTTCAACGCAGTCCAGTAACGCGACAGCCGCGGCATCGCCAACCCATCGAGAAAACGCCCGCAGGCATCGGCGCAGAGATGTGTCCATTCGACCGAAGGATCAACCCGGTGCTGCAACCACTTCCAGGCGCCTGGTTTGCGGCCATAGCCGGCGCAGGCTTCAGCGATGTTGACGATTTTCATCGAGTTTGCCCATGCGCCGACTGCCGTCGAGTCAGTCATCGAGGTCGAGAGAGAAATCAGCCATGCCGGCCTGACGGGAAATCTCCATCTCGATCATTTCCGTGCTCTGGACGAGGTCATCGCCCAGATCACCAAAATCATCGAAATCATCGAACTGCAAGTCAAAATCATCCATTGATACTTCGGTCGTAATATCCATATCTTCACTCCCTTGATCTAGTTCAATCTCTTGTCAGTTGGCTCGGTCTTGCAATATTCAAGCGAAAAATTGTTGTCCGGAACATCGACTTCGATGGATACCGGCAAATGGTCCGAGTGGCGGACGCCATAGACCTCCGATTCCCCAATCTTGATCTCCGGGGTCACAAAAATATGATCGTAAGCCACCCGAGGTTTCCAGCTCGGATAGGTTTTGGACACGACGCGCGGCGGGCTCAACGCCGTACTATCGAGCAAACCACGAATTTCCTCACTGTGCGCCTCGGTATTGAGATCACCCATCACGACCGCGTGCCGATAACCGTTCACCAACTTTGCCAGATAGTCGAGCTGCCGTTTGCGGCTACGCGCCGACAATGACAAATGCGCAAGAATCACCACCAGCGGATCATTCGGATCACCAAAATGCGCTTCCAGCGCACCCCGGCCAGGAATCGTACTGGGCAATTTGTGTTCGACGATGCAATGCGCTTCGCAACGGCTGAGAATCGCCAGGCTATGCTGCGCCACGATACCGAGATCCCGGTTGACGCGATGATAGCAATACGGGAATCCAGCCTTTTTGGCGACATATTCCGGCTGGTGCACGAAACTGCTGCGTATACTGCCGGCATCCAGCTCCTGCAGGCCAACGATATCGAAATTGGAAATGAACTCGGCGATACGGTCGAGATTGTTCTGACGCTCGGGGAACGGCAGCAAGTGCTTCCAGCTGTGCGTAATATAGTGATGGTATTTCCTGGTCGGTATGCCAACCTGCACGTTATAGCTGAGTAACCGGATTCTTCCTGCCTGCGCGTCCATCTTCTTCAGTCCTGGTTCACACGCCGCCACACCGACGCGATCTGTTAGCCACCCACTCTACAGCGGCAAACAGCTTCGACAGCGTGCACATCTCTCAGTTTCCCCAGGCTGAGCACATGCCGCCGGACTGCCTGCCGCGTTTTCATGATGGATGACACGAATTCACTCTCCTTGCGCCTCCTTGCGAACCTTGTCAACGAGAAAGTCGACAACATCGAATATCTCCTGATAACTCTGAACACCATTGTTCAGCACCCGATACTTACCCCCAACCACCAATGCTGGCACACCGGTAATACCATAGAGCTTGCCCAACTCCTCGGCACGCGCCACCTTGGTCTCCACAGCCATCGAATTGAGCGCCTCGCGAAAAGCCTTGGGATCGATACCCTGACTTTCCACGAAACGAACCAGCGAATCCTCGTCGCGGATCTTCCTGTGCTGCTCATGGATTGCCGTGAACAACGCCTCGTGCAACTTGTCCGTCACACCCAACACCTGGGCCGCATAAAACGCACGCGCATAGAGTTTCCAGGATGGCCCCAGGATTCCGGGCATGCGAACCAGCTCGACATCCTTCGCCTTGTTCTTGTTCCATCCCTCGACATAAGGCTCGAGGTGAAAACAGTGCGGACAGCCATACCAAAAGACCTCGACCACCTCGACCTTGCCCTTGTCCACATTCGTGGGAACAGGAGAAAACAACTCGGCATATTGGACATTCTCTTCGAACACCCTGGCCGGCTTGCTCCCGGAAGCCCCCTTGTCGTGGTCAGCCTGCCGGTCGGCACACGCCATGACGGGCAACAACAACATGGCAACGAGAACAAACTGAACGATAGTTAGAATTTTTCTTTCCTGCATGATCTGGAAACTCCTGATTGATCGAAAACCCAACGACTGAGCGTCGTGCAACTCTATTCGCCGGAACCTGAACAGATGGTGAAGGACGCAATATTAACACATACTCATATATTCACTCCCACACAGATGTACCAATACAATCATCCAAAGCAGCGCACCGTCTGCCCGGATATAGAGTGTGGAAAGAACACCAAAACGCAATAACGCAAGCCTGACCCCGTCGGGCTACCAGCCATCACACCACCTTGAACAGCCTCGCGACGAGACCCGGCGAGCACTTTGGGTTGAGCGATCCGTGAACGGCAGGTGACTGCCGAGATGCGGGCGTCGGAAGAACTCAATTAACGCAATAACGCAAGCCTGACCCCACTCGCTGTCGGAAAAGCGCCATCCGCCTTGATGGCGGATGGCGCTATGGTTGCCTGGTTACTTTCTCAGGCCCGTGATGTACTGGGCAACGGCCTCGATCTCGGCATCGGTCATCCTTACCGCCAGATTACGCATCATCTTGCCGGCATCGTTGGCGCGGGCGCCGGTGCGAAAAGCCTTGAGCTGATTCTCGATATATTTCGCTTTCTGGCCTGCCAGCCTCGGAAACTTCGCGGCGGGATTACCCATGCCATCCGGGCCATGACAGCCAGTGCAGGCCGGCACGCCCGTGGCACTGTTGCCTCCCCGGAAAACCTTTTCCCCAAGTGCCACCTTGCTCTGATCCGCCTTGCCACCCTTGACAGTCTGGCCGGTGAAATAAGCCGCAACATTCTTGATATCGTCATCCGTCAGGGCCGCAGCCTGGGGCGACATGGTCGGATTGACCCGCTTCTTGTCCTTGAAATCGTGCAGCTGCTTGATGATATATGCCTCACCCTGGCCCGCCAGATTCGGCCACTCAGGGTTGACGCTGTTGCCATCCATACCATGACAGGCGCCACATACCGCCGCTTTGGCCTTTCCCGCCGCGGCATCGCCACCGCCCTGCCCTTCGGCAACGGCGTAACCTGAAAACATGCAAGAGGCCGCCACTAGGCTGACCAATACGGATTTCTTCATAATTCGTGTACTCCTGGGATCCAGTTGGATCGATAGCGCCCACCCGAACCGGCCTGTCCGCGCTACCAAACAAAAACGGCGCGCATTTATACCATAGTCCCGCTGATCACGCATCACTTGCAGTTCAAAACTCTTGCATTGGCTATACTCCCCGGCACACTGACGCCCTTACACAAAATCTGCCATCAGGACACCAATGAAACCTGACACGGACAAAACCATCCACCCCTCGAAACGCCTCTGCCAGAGCGCCTGCTTCGAGACCAGCGCTGCAAGACCGGAACAGTTCCCCGCCGCGGCTGGCCCCGAGATCGGCTTCTCCGGGCGTTCCAATGCCGGCAAGTCGAGCACACTCAACCGACTGTGCCAACAGAAGCAACTCGCCCGGGTCAGCAAGACGCCGGGGAGAACCCAGATGGTCAACTTCTTTCGCCTGAGCAATGACGCCCGGCTGGTGGATTTGCCGGGCTACGGCTATGCCCGGGTCCCCGAAACGGAAAAACGACATTGGGCCGGCCTGATCGAATCGTACCTCTCGGGCCGCGAAACCCTCAAAGGCGTGATCATCGTCATGGATGCGCGACGGCCGATGGGAGACAAGGATCGATTGATGCTCGAATGGTGTCGCCACTATGCCATTCCGGCGCATGTCGTCCTGAACAAGGCTGACAAGCTCAAGCGCGGAGAACTGGCACGCATCCGCCAAAAGGCTGACGCTGCTCTCAGAAAAGATTTCGAGTCCGTCTCGCTACAGACATTCTCCGCGCTGAAAGGAACAGGGATTGACGAGCTTCACACCAAACTCGACGAGTGGCTGCTAGAGTAGCGCCCGGCTTTGGGGAGCCAGAAATAAAAATCCCCGGTCTGGGAGACCGGGGCAAAATTACGGCTCGACTTGGGGTTTCGAGCCATCCCGCTCAGGGAGGATAGCGGGAAGCGCTGGGCTTAAGCGCTTGTACGATAGACATTCTATCATACATTTGGTTCAAAAATACAAG
>CAZTJP010000128.1:0-6256 GCA_964613895.1 uncultured Thiotrichales bacterium
GCCCGCCGGGTTGCTCCGAGGTGGGTTCTGGCGATGTCAGTTTGCTGCGTGCTGAGCCAACGCCTATGCTCGGCCTTATGGCTGGTGGCGCGATCCAACGGGTGTTGTTGGATAACGCAATAACGCAAGCCTGACCCCCCCTTTTTTTTGACTTCCTCCAGGGGGTGAGGTCAGGTTGTGAGTTGTTGGAGGTTTTGTGCCAGGGGGTCTGTGATGGGTTGCAGACGTTTGCGCATGACGGAGCCGATGGCGTCGGTGCGACCGAAGATCGGGGCGGCGAGGTATTCGTTGACGAGTGAGAGTTGCAGGCAGGCGTTGAGCATGTCGTTGAGGCGCGGGTGTTCGCTGGCGGTTTCGCCGAGGGGGTTGCGTTGTTCGAGTATTTCGGCGGCGCGGGTGCGGATGGTGTCGAAGTCTCGGTATTGGTGTGTGTCGGGGCGGATGGTGTTGAAGTAGGCGCCGATGGCTTCGAGCAGTTCGATGGTGGCGTCCTGGTTGGGGAGTTTCGGCAGGATGGCGGCTGCGGTGTGGAGGAAGGTTTGGCCTGGTGCGCTGAGCGCGCGGAGCAGGATTTGTGTTTCGGCTGTGTCGCTGTGTTCGAGGGCTTTTTCGGCGGTGGCGTGCAGCGGGTGTGGCGGGCGCTGATCGGGTAGTGAGTCGGGGAGGGCGTGGAGAAAGCCGATGTAGTAGCTTTGCCGGCGCCGGGCTTTGCGCCACAGGGTGGCGATGGTTTTGTCGTCGAGCAGGCCGGGCTGCAGGGCAAGGCGGACGGAGTCGATGCTGAGTTGGTGATTGTCTTCGAAGGGCAGGAATTCGATCAGGAAGTCGGCCAGTTCTTTGCCCAGTGGTGCGGCAACGACATGCGGAGAGCGGAGCAGTTGGCGCGCGATTTCTGCCGTGGGTTGTGCCCACCAGGCGAGCTCGGCCAGTTCGGCGGAGATGCCGGGGGTGTTGACGACGGCGGTGACGGCTTCGGGTTCGCCGAGCAGCAGGAGGTTGCGCAGGCTGCTGTCGTCGCGTTGCTGGCCCATGCGTGTCCAGCGCCGGATATAGACAGGGTAGCCGCCGGGTGAGCCCATGACGTGGGTGGAGAGGAGTTCGCGCACGAGTTTGAGGTATTTTTCTTCGCGGCAGGTGGGGTTGAGTGTGATGGTGGCTTCGCCCTGGCGGGTGAGGGCGTGGACGATCATTTTCGAGTCGTCGATGCGGATGGCGCGCGGTTGTTGCCGGAGCATGACGTGGAGTCGGAGGCTGTCTTCGTTACTCAGATTCATGGTCGGTGGAATGTTGTGGTGTTATGGAATGATTGTCGCGCATGATCCGTCAATCCGGAACATGGGGCAACACCCGTGTCTGCAGGTATACTCTTGCCTTTTGGTATCGGGGTTTGAAGTATGACGGTAGGCGTGTTGTTTGTCTGCATGGGAAACATATGCCGTTCACCCACGGCGGAGGCGGTTTTTCGCCACAAGGTGGAGGCGGCGGGGCTCGATGACCGGATTCGGATCGATTCCGCCGGGACCGGTGCCTGGCATGTGGGGAATCCACCCGATTCACGCGCCCAGGCCACCGCGCGGCAACGGGGTATTTCGATGGCCGGGCAGGAGGCGCGTAAGGTGCATGTGGGTGACTTCGAACGCTTCGATTATGTGCTGGCCATGGATCGTGACAATCTCGAGGATTTGCTGGATCTGTCGCCACCGCGATATCACGACAGGATTCGGCTTTTTCTGGATTTTGCGCCGCAGGTTCCGGAGTCGGAGGTACCGGATCCGTATTACGGTGGCCCGCAAGGTTTCGAGCATGTTTTCGATCTGGTGGAAGCGGCGGCTGAAGGTTTGCTGACGGAGATTCGTACCAGGCAGGGCTGGTAGTCGTTCGATAGCCGGGGTGGGCTGGGTCGTTACAACCGAAGTATTAAGGAGAGTGAGATGAAGAAGCTGTTTTCGTTGGCGCTGTTGGGCGCTGTGTTGTTTTCTGCGCCGCTGTTGGCCGAGGAGCAGGTCAAGTTGCCCGACAATTGCAAGGAACTGGATCTGGACATGATCAGTTGTCCATTGGCCGAGGATGTGTCGATGGATGATGCGGCCGAGTCGATGAAGTTACGCGCCAATATGCTCAACTTCAAGCTGGTCGCGCATATGCCATTGTCCGAGCAGGTCAAGGCCATGGGTGGCAAGTCTGAGCGGATGGAGATCTTTCAGTTCTGTGATGCGACCATCGCGGCGCGGATGGTGGCGAAGAATCTTGCATTTGCCGGGTTCTTGCCATGTCGGATTGCGCTGGTTTCCCATCACAAAAAACCTTATATCGTCACCATCAATATGGACAAGACGCTGGGGCGCGCCAAGCTGCCGCCTGACTTGCAAAAGCTGGGCTTGAAGGTGCGCAACAGTATTTACAGCATCATCAGTGCCGGCGCCAACGGCGATCTCTGATAACGGCGCTGCACGCTTGCGGGTTTTCTTTGCGTTGACGCCGGACGCGGCAACCCGTGAGCGAATCCGCTTGCGGGCGCGGGATTTCGATGCCGGTGGCCGGGTGGTGCCGGCACAAAATTATCACATCACCTTGGTTTTCATCGGGGCTGTTGGGCCTGAGCGTCTGGCTTGTCTCGAACAGGCGGCCGCAAGGGTCGCGGTTCAGCCTTTTACGTTGTCGCTCGATCGGGTGGCTGTCTTTCCCCGGCGGGCACTGTGGTTTGGTTGCCAGGAGATGCCGGATGAGCTGCGAATATTGCAGCGCAAATTGTCCTCAGTACTCGAGCAGCATTGCCGTTACCGCCCCGAAGATCGGCCTTATGTGCCTCATGTCACGTTACAGCGCAAGCCCCGTATTGTCATCGGGCAGTCGCTTGAACCAGCCATTGCTTGGCGGGTCGACAGTTTCAGCCTGATGCGTTCCGACAGTACCGCCGCCGGGCCGGTTTATTCCGAAATCGCCCGCTGGTCCTGAATATCCCACCGGATTGATCGAGGTCAATCTCCCGGCCCGCGAAATGGGTAGACTCTCACCATATCCCGCATTTCTCACAGGGTCACGACTGCGACCGCCCCATGCGGCGCGCTGACTGGCGTTCACTCGGTCGGGCTGCCCGGCTACGCCTGCACGGCCCTCGGTCGCGAATGCCAGTCATGACACCCTGTGAGAAATCCGGGATATGTCCGGATGCGTGCACGCTTCAATCGCGCACGATGAGATCATGCTTGTCGGAGGGTATTGTCATGCAAACGTTCAAGAGCAAGATGCAGGCATTGATTGCGGAACTGGAAGATGAGCGCCATTCGATCATGGAGAAAATGCGGCAGAAGGGACATGGGGTGCTGGATGACTGGGAGCGGATCGAACGGATCTTCGAAGAGGAAAAGAATGCCGCTCGCGTGAAAGCCCATTTGCTGAAACTGGATTTGTTCGAGGGCTGGGACAAGGTGGTCGAAAAGCTGGAGGATCATGCACCTGACAAGCGCGAGGTACTGGCGCGTATGCATCTGGCCCGGGCGGGTGTACTCGCGGAGTGGGATGCACTGGAAGAAAAATTGGCCCACCTCAAGGACGAGGCAGCTTCGCTGGTGGATGCTTCCGAGGAAAAACTGCGGGTCGGCTGGGAAACTGGCAAGACTTTGGGAAAGGAGATCAAGGCATTGCTGGGCAAGGTTGGCTCGAAATGATTCACCGGAACGAACTGAACGGAGAAAACCGATGTTTACTGTTGCCGAAGTCATGACGGCCGAGCCCAGTGTGGTTCGCGAGTCCGACACGCTGGATGATGTGGTCAAATTGATGGCTGAAAAACATATCCGCCATGTGCCGGTCACCGACGGTGATGGGCGGCTCACCGGTTTGGTGACGCATCGTGATGTGCTCGCTGCGACAGGTGCGCGTTTGCGAGAGCTGCTCGATACGGAAAAGCCCCGTCAGATTTCCGTTGCCGAGATGATGAATCGTCGTGTGGAGACCGTCTCGCCCTTGACGGAGTTGCGCGCAGCGGCCCGCTTTCTGGAGGCGCGCAAATATGGATGTCTGCCCGTCGTCGAGGGTGATCGGCTGGTCGGCATCATTACGGATACGGACTTCGTGGGTGTCGCCATCAACCTGCTCGAGCAATTCGAGATGATGGAAATGGGCGATACCTGATGAGCCTGAGGCTACGATACTCGACGGGATTGACAGGTTCCGGCTTCCGGTATCACGCTTGTTTCCATGCGTGTGGACAGGGTGCGAAATGATTTGCTGCAGTGTTACGATGCGGCGTTGCGGGAAGTCGACGGTGAAGCGGTCGTTGCGGGTAAGTTGGCGGATTGGCCAGGCGCGGAACCAGTCAGTCTGATTGCTGTCGGCAAGGCGGCCGATGCCATGGCCCGGGGTGCGTTTCGGGCGCTTGGCTCACGCATCGTCGATGGCTTGTTGGTGACCAAACATGGCCACCTGCACGATGCCGCCGGGTTTTCAGCCCTCCAATGTTACGAAGCCGATCACCCGATCCCGGGGCTGGCCAGTCTGCGCGCCGGCCAGGCGTTGCTGGAGTATTGTCGTGGGCTTGCGCCGGATCGTGCGGTGATTTTCTGTTTGTCCGGTGGTGCATCGAGTCTGGTCGAGGTATTGCGGGACGGTGTGTCGCTGGACGATTTGCAGGCCGTCACGCGGGCGTCACTGGCTGGTGGCGAGGCGATCGCTCAAATCAATGCCCGGCGGCGTGCCATGTCGAGGATCAAGGGTGGCCGGCTGGCAGATTTTTTGTTGGCCCGCCCGGTCGATGTGCTGGTGATTTCCGATGTCGAAGGCGATGATCTGAGCGTGATCGGCTCCGGACTGTTGTATGCCGGCGCGGATACCCGGCCGGGTATCCGGCATCATCTCGTTGCCACCCTCGATCAGGCGCGGCGGGCAGCTTGTCGGCAAGCACGGGCTTTGGGGTATCCTTGCCGGGTTCACCCGCAGTTTCTTGGAGGGCCGGTCGAAAAAGTGGCGGCGATGCTTGCCGAAACCCTGCAGTCGGCGGAGGCTGGCATCCATGTCTGGGGTGGCGAGCCGGTCGTCAAACTACCCAAAAGCCAGCCGGATTCAGCGACGCACGATGACGTTGCCGGCGCAGCGGTTCGTATCCCCGGTCGCGGTGGGCGCAATCAGCATCTGGCGTTGCTGCTGGCGGATCAGTTGCAGGGGCGGCGCGATCGGGCGGTGCTGGTTGCCGGGACCGATGGCACGGACGGCCCGACGGCCGATGCGGGGGCGCTGGTGGATGGCGGTACGCTGGAACGTGGTGAACTGGGTGGCGTCTCGGCGCGCTGGGCGCGTCGTGCCTACGCCTCTGGCGAGTTCCTCGAAGCAGCCGGTGATTTGATCACGACCGGGCCGACGGGAACCAATGTGATGGATCTGGTGATTGCCTGGATTGGGGAGGTGGCATGAACAAATCGGCAAAGGGTTGTATCGGGCTGATCCCGGCAGCAGGCCTGGGAACCCGGCTTGGCGTGCGTGATTCGAGCAAGGAGATTCTTCCGGTGAACGGGGTTTGGCATCCGGATGGATCGCCACGGCGGTTGGCTGACTGTTTGCTCGAAAGTTTTGCCGTGGCGGGCATCGAGCAGGTCTATTGGGTGATTCGTGACGGCAAGTGGGATATTCCCGAACATTATGGTCATGGGGGTGCCTTCGGTCTGAGTTGTGCCTGGCTGATGATGGGGCATCCCTGGGGAACACCCTTTTCACTCGACCAAGCCTATCCGTTCGTTCAGGGCCGACCGGTTGCGTTGGGTTTTCCGGATATCCAGTTCGAGCCCAGGGATGCATTCAGGCATTTGCTGGCGCATTGGGCGACGGGGTCGGCGGATGTGGTGCTGGGCGCCTTTCAGGTGGACAGGCCGGAGAAGTTCGACATGCTCGAACTGGATGGAGCAAACCGCGTCCAGGCGATCCGGATCAAGCCGCTGGATTCCACGCTGACCTATTCCTGGGGAATCGCAGTCTGGGGGCCGCGTTTCACCGAGTTCATGCATGCCTATCTGCGGGCGGCGGTGGAGGCAGGCGATTTGTCGCAACGACCGGAGATCTATGTGGGTACGGTGCTTCAGGCGGCGATGCGGGAGGGCTTTCGCGTCGAGGCCGAGGTTTTCCCGCAGGGGCGGGTACTGGATCTCGGAACTCCGGAGGATCTGCAGCGAGCAGCAGCGTTTTTTGCGTGATTGTTCCGTCGTAACCACTCGGCCTTTCTCCGGCGCTGGCGGTCCACATCCCTGTGACTGGATCCCCGTGTCCA
>CAZTJP010000129.1:0-4580 GCA_964613895.1 uncultured Thiotrichales bacterium
CCGCGTCCGGGTTGGCAATATTCCGCCGATTGCGGAGGATGACCAGGCCGTTCTGGAACCAGGAGGCAGTGCCACGATCGATTTGCTGGGCAATGACCGTGATGGTGACGATGGTCTCGATCCGTCATCGGTGAAAGTCGAAGCGGCCAGCCAGGGCAAGGTGACACTGGGGCCGGGCGCGGTCGCGACCTATACGCCGAATGATCCTGGCTTCGATGGTGTGGATACATTCACTTATACTGTCAAGGACACGCGTGGCGAACTGTCCAATGTGGCGACAGTCACAGTGCGGGTCAACAAGCCACCCCAGGCGGTCGATGACGCCGCGGAGGCTTTGCGCAATGGCTCGGTCGAGATCAGCGTCCTCGCCAATGACCAGGACGATGCCGGCCTGGATCCTGGCTCGCTGCAGGCGGCTTCGCCGGATCATGGTGGTGTGACAGTGAATGGTGGCGTGGTGACCTATACGCCAGCCCCAGGCTTTCTCGGCACGGACAGTTTCACCTATACCGTTGCCGATATCGATGGCGCGCGTTCGCAGCCAGCGACGGTCACGGTCACTGTTGTCAATGCGCCGCCCACTGCGGGGGATGTGGACACCACGCTGAATCTGTCGCGCGAATCCAGCATTCGTCTCGACCCGCTGTCGCAGGCCACCGATCCGGATGGCCAGCTCGATGGCAGTACGGTGGCCATCGTCGATGCGCCTGCGCATGGCCAGGCAGTGGTCGATGGCAGCGCGATCGTCTATACCCCGGATCAGGGCTATATTGGCCCGGATAGTCTGACGTTCACCGTGACCGATGCCGATGGTGCCACCTCCGAACCGGCGACAGCGAGCATCACCGTGGTCGATGCTTCGGCTGCGGTGCTCGATCCGGAAGCGATTTTGACCATCGATCCGGGGCATGGTGGAAATACGAAACCGCAGGATGGCGAGGGTTCCTGGTTTGCGATGGAGGCGGCAGGACCGGGTGGCTGGATCTATGTCGGCGTGGCCGGTAATGAAGGAATCCAGCTGGGGGCTGCGCAACCAGCCACTTCTTCACCCATTTCACCTTCGGTCGATAACGCTTGGGTGTTCTTCGGCAACCTTGGCTTGCACCAGACCGTCAAGCCGGTCACGGTCATCAGTGACGATGGCACCGGCAATGTGACGCTGGACTTTTCCGGATGGGCCGTCACCTGGAATGGTATCCCCGTCATTCCGCTGGACAAGCGGCCCCATGGCGGCATCGAGGGCGGTGATCCGATCAATCGCGAATCCGTGGCGGTGATGCACTGCGCCAACGATTGCAGCCTGGGTGATACCTATGCGCTCGACTATACCGCCACCGTGCCGGCAGGCGATCCGTCGGGATTTGGCAATGTGCCCTATGTCATTCACCTTGAGGGCAAAGTGGTCAAGGAGCAGCCGCAACTGGGCGGCAAGGACCCCAATGCGCCGGCCGATGTTGAAACGGTGGCCATTTCCGCCGGAGGCGAGCGCGCTGTGCTTGGCGCCGAAGGCTCGAAGCTGGCGGCAACGCCGGGGCTGACCGCCCAGGCGCTTGGTATTCCGACCGGCGTGGGTATCAGCGCGGCGGATCTGGGGTTGCCCGATCCTTCCATCAACCCGGAGAGTGGCAAGCAGTGCCTCGGTGGCTGCGTGGATTTTCTCTCGCCAGTGCCGAGCGAGGGCGATGCGGTCGAGGCGGTCTTCAAGCTCGACGAGCCGATCACGGACGGTGCGGATTTCCGTGTCTATGTGAATGGCAAGTGGCAGACCTTCAATACTTCGGCTGGCGATCAGATTGGCTCTGCGCCTCTTAGTGGAGGTGGCAAGTCAGTCAGTAACGGCGGGAAAGGTGCCAAGAAGTCTGAATCCAGCAGTTCGGACGGTAAGTGCACCGATGCCAGCGGTGCGTTCGACCCGGGGCTGAAGGTTGGCAACCGCTGTGTCTATCTCAAGGTTCAGGACGGTGGTCCCAATGATGGCGACCAGCAGGCCAATGGCAAGGTCGGTATTCTGGGCGGTGTACGGCTGCCGGGAGAACCCAACCGGCCGCCCGGCTCCAGCAGTGGCTGCAGCATGACTGGCGATCCGGTATCGCTGGCGCAGCGCGCCGACTGGCTGCTGATCGCACTGTTCCTGTCGTGGCTGGGCCTGGTGCGCCGGATTCGCCGACGCATGCTTTGATCACGGCAACGCTCGCCGCCCGAAGGCTTCGCTATCGCTGGTTGCTGGCGGTCGTGGGCCTGTGGGCGGTGAGCGCTTTCAGTACTGTCGCCGGTTCACGGCTGTGGGTTATCGTCTACCTGCTGTTCGTGCCGTTGCTGGTCGCACCGTCGATCGTCTCCCGGCTGCATTGGCGTGCGCCGTGGGGGGAGATGATGGTCGCGCTGGCGATGCTTGCGGCGCTGCTCTTCTGGCAACCGGGGCTGACCGGCTATGCGTTGCTGACGCTGTTGTTGGCGGCGCTGCCCGAGGAGTGGTTTTTCCGCGCCGGCATGCAAGACCAGCTCGGCAACGACTGGCTGGCTGTGGTGTTGAGCTCCGCCGCCTTTGCCATCTCACACGGCATACTCGTCTCATGGCTCCAGGGTGGGCTCGTGTTCCTGCCGTCGCTGTGTTTTGGTGCGTTGTACCGTTGGCACCGCTCGTTACCGCTGGTGGTGCTGATACATGCCCTCTCCAATGTCATCCTGCGGGCCGTGGCGCCAGCCGGATGGATCTGAGCGATCAACCTGCCTTGTCAATCATTCGGGTGGATAGTATGGTGCCCCGGCATCTTGCCGGCAGCCGTAGCCGTACCGGTGAATGCGAAACACTCATTTGCAGGATTGGACATGAAAAAAATCATTTTTACGCTAGGCATGGCGTTGCTCGCCGTATCATCGCTCCAGGCGGCCACATCACAATCGGATATTGCCGCGATGATCAAACAGAAACTGGCCCACTTGATTCCCGGCCAGGAACCGGACAGCATCGCGCCGTCACCGGTCGATGGGCTTTATCAGGTCGTTTATGGCGCCCAGGTCTTCTATATGTCGAAAGATGGCAAGTATCTGATTCAAGGTGATATTCTCGATCTCGACAAGCGCAAGAGTATCACCCAGGATGCGGCTCGCGCCGGGCGGAAAAAGTTGCTGGCGGCGGTCGATGACAAGGATGCCATCATTTTTGCGCCGAAAGGCAAAACCAAGCACACGATTACCGTATTCACCGATATCGATTGCCCTTATTGCACCAAGCTCCACCGTGAACGTGAGGCGCTCAACAAGGCGGGCGTCGCGATTCGTTATCTGTTCTTCCCGCGCGCGGGACTGGGATCACCGTCGTTTCGCAAGGCGGTCAGCGTCTGGTGCGCCAAGGACAGGAAAAAGGCGCTCACCGAGGCGAAGCTGGAGCGCAAGGTCGAACCCAAGACCTGCGATAATCCGGTCAAGGAACAAATGCAGCTCGGAGAAGAGGTGGGGGTCAGCGGCACACCGGCAATCGTGCTGGAAGACGGGTCGATGATTCCCGGCTACCGGCCGGCAGCGGATCTCATCAAGGTGGTCGAGGCGCACAGCCAGCAGTAGAACCGGTCTGCCATGGATTATCCGACCATTGACCAGTTGATCGGCAACACACCGCTGGTGCGTGTCCAGCGGCTGGAGGTGGGGGATAATCGACTGCTGTTGAAGCTGGAAGGCCAGAACCCGGCGGGTTCGGTCAAGGACCGGCCGGCGCTGAGCATGATTCGGCATGCTGAAGCCCGCGGCGAGATCCAGCCGGGTGATGCGTTGATCGAAGCGACTTCGGGCAACACCGGCATCGCGCTGGCGATGGTGGCGGCGATTCTGGGCTACCGCATGACGCTGATCATGCCCGAGTCGATGAGCGAGGAACGCCGGGCGAGCATGGCGGCTTACGGCGCCCGCTTGATTCTGGTGTCGGAAGAGGAAGGCATGGAAGGCGCGCGTGATCTGGCGCTGGCGATGCAGGCGCGTGGCGAGGGGCATGTGCTCGATCAGTTTTCCAATCCGGACAATCCACGCGCCCATTACGAATCCACCGGCCCGGAGATCTGGCGCGATACCCATGGCGAGGTCACGCATCTGGTCAGCGCCATGGGCACCACCGGCACGATCATGGGTACGGGCCGCTATCTGAAGGCGCAGAATCCAGCGATCGAGGTCGTCGGTGTGCATCCTGCCGACGATGCCTCGATTCCCGGTATCCGTAAATGGCCGGCAGCTTACCAGCCGGCGATCTATCAACCGTCGGAGGTGGACCGGATTCTTGAAGTCAGCCAGGAAGAGGCCGAGTCCATGACCCGCCGTCTGGCTCGGGAAGAAGGGATTTTCTGTGGCGTCTCATCCGGCGGCGCGGTGGCAGCGGCGCTCGAGCTGTCGAAAACGCTGCACAATGCGACCCTGGTCGCGATCGTCTGTGACCGGGGTGATCGTTATATATCCACCGGCGTCTTTCCAGCCGATGGTTGATTGCTATCCGGAATCATTCATCTCCTCGTCATTCCGGCAAGACGCCAGTTTTCAGTGCCACCGGGCAGGGCGATGTTTTCAGGATCATCCATCATCTCTCGTCATTCCGG
>CAZTJP010000129.1:4680-6246 GCA_964613895.1 uncultured Thiotrichales bacterium
GGTATCGGTGACGATGCCGCCGTGCTCGACAGCCCAGGCAAACTGGTGGTGACCGTTGACACATTGTTGCCGGCAGTCCATTTTCCGGCATCCACCGAGCCGGCGGCCATTGGCCACAAGGCGCTGGCAGTCAACCTCAGCGATCTGGCCGCAATGGGCGCGCAGCCGAAATGGTTCACCCTGGCGCTGAGCCTGCCACAGCCGGATCATGACTGGTTGGCGGGCTTCTCGCAGGGACTGCGAGAACTGGCGGATGCCTTCGATGTCGCACTGGTTGGCGGCGATACAGTTCGCGGCCCGCTGGCGATCACGGTGCAGGCGATGGGCATTGCCTCCCCGGCTGGTGTGGTACTGCGCCGGGGCGCGCAAGTCGGCGACGATATCTATGTCAGCGGCACCATCGGCGATGCGGCGCTGGGACTGGCGTCACTGCAAGGCGAAGCACTGGAAGAGGCTGCGGCGCACTATTGCCGCCAGCGATTGGACAGGCCGACGCCTCGTGTTGCGGCAGGATTGGCGCTGGCAGGTCTGGCGACCGCGATGATCGACTGCTCGGACGGACTGATGGCCGATCTGCATCATCTGCTGAGCGCGTCGGGCGCAGGGGGCAGAATCGAATTCAGCGACTTGCCCTTGTCGCCAGCGGTCGAAGGCTGGTTGGCGACAGGCGGCGACAAACAGCGCATCCTCACCGGCGGCGATGACTATGAGCTGATTTTCACCGCACCGCCCGAGGCCCGGGATACGGTTCGGGAAATCGCCAAGCGTTCGGTGACATCGCTCACGAAAATAGGTGTGGTGCTGGCCGATCCGGTATTGACGATCATGGACGAGGGCAATCCCCTGGCGCTGGACAGGGAAGGTTACGATCATTTCGCGGAGCAACAATGAGCGGGTCAACGCATACAACCGTGTCAGCCAAAACGGTTTTCTCCAACCCGGTACATTTTCTGGCCTTCGGGTTCGGCTCTGGGCTGGCTCCCTGGGCGCCCGGCACCTTCGGCACCCTGGCGGGCGTACTGCTGTATCTGCCACTGTCGCGCTTGTCAGCCCCCATCTATGGGTTGGTGACGCTGGCAGTCATCCTCGTCGGCTTCTGGGTCTGTGATCGCTCCTCGCGACTGCTCGGCGTGCACGACCATCCCGGCATCGTCTGGGACGAAATCGCCGGCTATCTGGTAACGATGATATTGGCGCCATCAGGTTGGCTCTGGATGCTGGCCGGCTTTGCACTGTTCCGCCTGTTCGACATTCTCAAACCGCCTCCCATCGGCTGGCTCGACCGGCGGGTCGGTGGCGGCCTGGGCATCATGCTCGACGATCTCGTCGCCGGCGCGTTCTCAGCTTTGGCCCTGTGGATCCTGATCCGTTAGCTCGATTTTAATATGCGAACAACTCTTGCAGCGCATTACATAACGCTATCTGTGTCCCCTTATCAATTGAGCCCAACTTTTTTACCAATCTGATTTTATCGACGGCCCTTATTTGATCTAAAAGCACCAATCCATCTTTACCTTTGAAGTTACACTTGATTCTGAATGGAAACTCAAAACCTTTGGTTGTCAT
>CAZTJP010000130.1:0-6240 GCA_964613895.1 uncultured Thiotrichales bacterium
AGCAGCCGGGATGAGTCGGGTTCAGGTTGCGTTGGCGCTTAAAACTGATACGTCAGACCCAGTGAGGCAACCGGCCAGATGTTGAAGGCTTCCAGGTCGCTGGACATGGCATCGACTTCTTTCTGGATGTCGGCATTGAGTTGGTCGAGCAGAGGGCCCTGGATTTCGCCCGGCAACCCCTTGTTGAGGTCGACGACTTCCAGGTTGGCTTTGGGCGTTCCCTGGAAGACAACACCGAATTCAGCCGAGATACCCAGACCGCCGCGGCGAAATTTCGAGACTTTGTCGAAACCGAATCCCAGATAGGGCGCCACTTTGTTGAAAGTGATCTGGGCGTTGGCGCGGATGTTCTGCGAACTATAGTCGTTGTCGCCGATGGTGAATTGGATGTTCTGCGACGGTGTGGCGGTGCCAGTGAGCTCATTGTTGTTGATCACGGCGCCAGCGGTGAGGCGAAAGACGCCGTTGAAGGGATGCCAGTCACCGTTGATGGTCACGCTGTTGAGATTGAGGTTGCCTGTATAGTCGATATCGTCGATTGTCTGGTTGTAGCTGTAGTCGAACTGGTTGAGGCTGATGCGGGTGTTGAATCGCTGACTGACGGGGACGAACGCTTCGATGCCTGCACCGAGCGTGCCGGCTTTTGCGCCAAGCGCAAGTCGCAGGTTGCCGGCCTGGGCAGTGGTTGCCGAGAGCAGGCCTGTGAGGGCGATCGAGACGACCTTTTTCTTCATGATGATGATTCTCCAGGTTGTTCCTTCTTTTGGGTTGGTCGGCGGACTATGCGGCAACGATGCGGCGGTCTGCCATGAACCACGGCTCGTCCCGGCATAGGACTGGTCACGATTCCGGATGAATGGAGGATGTGCGGGGGTGAGAGGTTGTGATGCCGTGATGTCACGCAATTTCACTTTGCCTGTGGAAATTCAATCGGTAGGATAGTTGAGGTTTGCTGGGGCGGTCGCCTTGGCGGCAGGTATGAAAAACGGAAAGGAAAGACGCTATGTTGATGGGAGCTGAATCGGTTGTGCGGGCAATGAGAGTCCGGCTTTTGGCGTGTCTGGCCATGTCTCTGCCTTTGCTGTCGGGTGTCGGGATTGCTGGTCCCGGCTGTACGGTCAGTGCCGAGCGCCAGATCGTCGATCGTTTCATGGCGCTCGATCCCGCTGGCGCGGTGCAGCGGATCGATCAGATGGCGGCGCATGATCCGGCCAATCCGGCCTACGACCTCTATCGAGGCATGGCCGCGATGGTGCGCGCTTTTCGTGATGACGCGGTGGATGCCGCGCGCCGGCCTTATGATGATGAAGCATTGCGTTATTTCGCCCAAGCGGTGAGCAAGGCGCGCCAGCGGATTTCCGCGAACCCGGATGACGCCTCGGCGCGGTTCGTGCTCGGCGCGGCGCAGTCGTATCAATCGGGCTTGCTGGAAGCGCGCGGCAAGCGGCTGCAAGCGTTGAAACTGGCGCATCGGGGCCGGGACGAATTGCAGCAACTGATCAATGAGCACCCTGATGCAGAAGACGCCTACATGGTGCTCGGTTTGTTCGAGTATTTTCTTGGCAACAATGCGAAAGAACACGGTGTCAGCGCCAAGTTGCTGAATCTGACGGGGGATCCCCAGCTGGGGCTGAGTTATCTGGAGAGAGCAGTCGAGAATTCGCCCAATGTCGCGCCGGAAGCCGCCCGTCTCCTGTTGATGGACACCGGTTTGTCGGATAACGAGATGTGTCGTTACAAGGGGCTGGCGCAGCAGATGTATCAGCGTTACCCAGGGAACCGGATCTTTCACTTGCTGGCGCAGATCGTACCGCTGCAATGCAAGGTGGCGGAAGCAGAAGGGCAGGATGTGGCTCCGGATTCCGGCATCGTTCTGAACGATGGATGCACTGGTGGCAACTGAGGAATGCAGGCTTTCTGTCCACGGTCACAGAATTGGTGGTCCAGACGTACGAACGCCACAGTTCTGCGCGGGGCGAATTTCATGACAGCGTCAAATCCGTTATGATAGCGCCACTTTTCACTCCTTCGAGACAAGTACGTCAGTGTTTGAATTCGTAAAAGCGGGCGGCATTCTGATGCTGCCGATCATAGCCTGTTCCATTATTGCGCTGGCCATCATCATCGAACGATTCTGGGCGCTCCGGACCGACAAGGTGATTCCGGATCAGTTGGTGCACAAGGTCTGGCACTGGGTGCAGCAAAAGCAGATGACTTCCGAGCGGCTGCACGACCTGCGCGAGGGTTCGCCGCTCGGGCGCGTGCTGGCGGCCGGTCTGGTGGCTGCCAATCAGGATCGGCAGGCCATGAAGGAGAGCATCGAAGATACAGGCCGTCATGTGGTGCTCGAGCTTGAACGTTATCTCAATACCCTGGGCACCATCGCGGCGATTACACCATTGCTGGGACTGCTGGGTACCGTGGTCGGCATGATCCAGGTATTCAGCGTCATCACCTCAGTGGGTGTCGGTGATCCGGGCCAGCTGGCGGGTGGCATCTCCAAGGCGCTGATTACAACCGCCGCCGGCATTTCGGTGGCCATTCCGGCGCTGTTCTTCTACCGTTATTTCCGTGGCCGGGTCGATCAGCTGGTGCTCGATATGGAGCAGGAAGCGCTCAAGCTGGTGGATGCCATCCACGGCGGCGATTCGGCCGATGATAACCACCGGGCCAACAAGTCCGGTGCGCGGATCCACGCAGCCAGCGTCTGATGAAGTTCTCCACACGCAAGGAAGAAGAGCTGTCGATCGGGCTGACGCCGCTGATCGATGTGGTCTTCATTCTGCTCATCTTTTTCATGGTGACGACGACTTTCAACCGCTCGTCCGAACTGCGTATCGATTTGCCGGAAGCCAGCAGCAGCAAGAGCGCCGAGCCTGGCAAGAAGCTGGAGATCGCCATCGATGCCAAAGGGCAGTATTACATCAACCAGGTCAAGGTGATCGGTACCGGTCGCAAGACGCTCTATCTGGCGATGCGCAAGGTGGTCGGAAAGAACAGGGATATCCCGGTGATACTCAAGGCCGATGCGGCGGCAACCCATCAATCCGTCATCAATGCCATGGATGCGGCGGGGAGACTGGGGCTGACGCGCATTTCGATCGCCACGAGCTTTTCCAATAAATAACTTTTTCGCCCTGCACCGGTCTGCCGGGCGCGGCTGGCGTGACGGCATTCTCCCAAAACCGGCATAATCGGCCCATGTCGACAGCCCTCCCATCCGTCCGAGTCTACAAGCGCCTTCTCTCCTACAGCTTGCGTTACTGGCCATTACTGCTGTTGGGCGTGGTCGGCATGGCTGTTTCGGCAGCATCCGAAACCGGTTTCGTGGCGCTGATGCAGCCGCTGCTGGATGGCAGTTTCGTCGATAAGGATCCGGCCGCGATGAAGTGGGTGCCGGTGTTGCTGATTCTGGTGTTCGTCGCGCGTGGGGTGGCGACTTTTGCCGCCGGTTACGCCATGAGCGTCATCGGCCGCGGTGTCATCAAGCATTTTCGGGCACGGATGTTCGATCGGTACGTCAATATGCCGGCAAGCTATTTCGATCGTATTTCGAGTGGCGCCTTGATCTCCAAGGTGACTTATGATGTCGAGCAGTTGGCGGATGCGGCGGTCAACAGTTTCACCATTGTCATTCGCGATACGCTGACGGTGGCGGGCCTGCTCGGCTGGATGTTCTATCTCAACTGGCGGCTGGCGGCAGCGGTTCTGGTCGTGGCGCCTTTCGTCACGGCGCTGGTGGTCTATATCACCCGCCGCTTTCGGCGCATCAGCCAGCGTATTCAGCAATCGATGGGGCAGGTCACCCATGTGACCCAGGAAATGATCGAAGGCAACCGGATCGTCAAGATCTATGGTGGCTCCGAGTATGAGCGCGAGCACTTCGAAGCGATCAACGAGCACAATCGCCGGCAGCACATCAAGATGGCGGTCACCCGGTCGGCGGGAACGCCCATCGTCCAGTTACTGGTCGGCTTGGTGTTGGTGGGGATCATCGTGTTTGCGACCCATCAGAAATCCGGTGGTGTGTCGGTCGGTACCTTCATGTCCTTCATGGTGGCGATGATGGCGTTGCTGACGCCCATCCGGCGGCTGACCAATGTCAACGCTATCGTGCAGAAAGGGCTGGTTGCCGGCGAGAGTATCTTTGGCGTACTCGATGCCGAAACGGAGCGGGACACGGGCACAGGCGAGCTCGAGCGCGCCAAGGGCGATGTGCGTTACGAGAATGTCTCGCTGGTGTATGACAGCAGTGATCAGCCGGTGCTCGACTCGGTTTCATTCTCGGTGGCGGCGGGGCAGACCATTGCGCTGGTGGGTCGCAGTGGCGCTGGTAAAACCTCGTTGGTGAACCTCTTGCCGAGGCTCTATGAACCGAGTGCCGGCAGGATCTTTCTCGACGATATCGAAATCGGTGAGCTGACATTGGCCAGTCTGCGCCGACAGATTGCTTATGTGGGGCAGCAGGTGACACTGTTCAATGACACTATTCGCAACAACATCGCCTATGGTGAGCTGCGGCAGGCCTCCGAAGCGGCGATCATCGAAGCCGCGAAAGCCGCTCATGCCTGGGAATTCATTCAGGCATTGCCTCGGGGGCTCGATACCGAAGTGGGTGAGAAGGGGCTGCGCTTGTCCGGCGGCCAGCGCCAACGTTTGGCAATCGCCCGGGCGTTGCTGAAGAATGCGCCCGTTTTGATTCTCGATGAAGCGACCGCTTCGCTGGATACCGAGTCCGAGCGTCATATCCAGGCAGCGCTGGAGTTGTTGTCGAAGAACCGCACCACGCTGGTGATCGCGCATCGTCTCTCCACCATCGAAAATGCTGATTGCATCCTGGTCATGGATGCCGGCCGGATCGTGGAAACCGGTTCACATCAGGCGCTGCTGGCAAAGGGCGGCGCCTATGCCCGTTTGCATCGGCTGCAATTTGGTGGAGAATCGCCAGTGGATGATGTGTCCATCAACGGCTGACGAGTGAAGATGTTCGATCTGACCCGTCACTGGTATCGCAACGATTTCGTCGCATTCACGATGTGGCCACTGTCGTGGCTGTATTGCGGCCTGGCTCGATGGCGGCGTCGGCGTTTGCAACGGCTCGGCATCCTGCTCAGCCGGCATGTCCCCGTCATCGTGGTCGGCAATATCACCGTTGGCGGTACCGGCAAGACGCCGATGGTGATCTGGCTGGCGCGGTTGCTGGTCGAGGCGGGTTACAGGCCCGGGATCATCAGCCGCGGTTACAAGGGAGAAGGCCGCGACGGCCCCATGAAGGTCACGACCGACAGTGATGTTCATCAAGTCGGTGACGAGGCGGTGCTGCTGGCGCGTCAGACATCGGTGCCCGTCTATGTCGATAGCGACCGGGTGGCTGCCGCCAACCGGTTGCTCGCTGATTACGATGTCAATGTGCTGATCGCCGATGATGGCTTGCAGCATTACCGGCTGCCGCGCGATATGGAGATCGCCATGATCGATGGCGAGCGGCGATTTGGCAACGGGCTTTGCCTGCCGGCCGGGCCGTTACGCGAGAAGCCGGCACGGCTCGAGGAGGTCGATCTGCGGATTGTCACCGGCCCGACGGCTGATGAGTCGGAAATTTCCATGACATTGCGTCCCGGTCGGCTGGTCAATCTGCGCAGTCCGGGGCGGACGAAAGCGCTGGATGTCTTCCGCGGTCGGCGGGTGCATGCGGTAGCGGGTATTGGTAACCCCGAGCGTTTTTTCGCCGAGTTGGAAGCCGCTGGCCTCGAGGTCGAGCGCCACCCTTTTCCGGACCACCATCGCTTCCGGGCCGAAGACTTGCATTTTCCCGATCAGAATCCGGTCATCATGACCGAAAAGGATGCCGTCAAATGTGGCGTCTTTGCGGAGCCGACATTCTGGTTTCTCCCCATTCAGGCCGAATTGCCTGCTAAAGTGGGTGATCAGATACTGCAACGACTCAAGGAGATCCGAAATGGACAGTAAAACACTCGATATGCTGGTTTGCCCCGTCACCAAGGGGCCGCTGATCTACGACCGCAAGAAACAGGAGCTGATTTCCCGCTCCGCCCGCTTGGCCTATCCCATTCGTGATGACATCCCCGTCATGCTGGAAGAAGAAGCCCGTCAACTGACCGAAGAAGAGTTGGAGCGTTATCGTTGAGAAAACCCAGGTTCCGAGCATAACCTGGTCAAGTCATCAGCCCAACCCTTCGCGATGGGAAATGGATGCGGGTGAAATAAAAAGGGCCTGCA
>CAZTJP010000131.1:0-6170 GCA_964613895.1 uncultured Thiotrichales bacterium
CCGATGACGCCGGTGGGCATGGCGAAAAAGTTGAGCAATGGGGTCAGAGTCATCAGCAGCATGGCGCTGCCGAAGCCCCAGGCGAGCCAGCGATGCTGTTTCAGGATCTGGCGCTGCTGGCGGAACGCGTAGCCGTGATTGGCCATTGGGCAGTCGATATATTCCAGCGCCAGCATCCAGGCGGAAAACGCAAACCACAAGAACGCAGCAATGGCGTTGACGCCGGGAATGAAGAACAGCAGCAGCAACGGCAGGCTCCAGAGCGCCAGATACAGCAGTTTGCGCAGTTCGGAGACCAGTGATCTGGCAGTTTCACCGGCCAGCGCGCCGCATTGGGCGGCCGCAGCCGTGATCCTGTGAGAAATTCGGGTTAGCCCGCCGGGCTTGTCTTGGGGCGCTGCCGCGCTGGCCTGCATTTCGACTTTTTCCGCCAGCAGCGCATTGAACGGCGAGCCGATCAGGTTGGCCAGCAGTGTGAAGCTATAGAAAACGATCAGCAGGATGCCGACCGAGAACAGCGGTACGATCAACCACGTCAACCAGTGCAGCCAGCCGGGCAACGCATCCAGCACATGGTTTTGCAGCAGCCGCCAGCCCCAGCCGATCGCTACCGAGAACAGCAGCGTATTGATCAGCAGCGGCAGCGCGACGAACCGGCGCAGGCCCGGCCGGCGCAGCCAGGCAAGGCCTTGCAGTACATAGCGGGCGCCGCGAACGAAATCAGCGAGCATTCGCGGCGGTGCGGATCAGGGCAGCTTGTCGAGTTCGGAATCGCGCTCCGGCGGCAGCAGGTCTTCGCGGCTGATGCCCATGGCCATGAGCGCATTACTGGCGACATAGATCGAGGAATAGGTACCGACGACGATACCGACGATCAGCGCCACAGAGAACGAATGAATGATCTGGCCGCCGAGGAAGAACAGCGCGATCAGCACCAGCAGCGTGGTCAGCGAGGTGATGATGGTCCGCGACAGCGTCTGGTTGATCGAGGCATTGATGATCTGCTTGGTATCGCTGCGGCGCATCAGCTTGAAATTTTCCCGGATCCGGTCGAACACCACGATGGTGTCGTTGAGTGAATAGCCGATCACCGCCAGCACCGCCGCCAGCACGGTCAGGTCGAATTCCATCTGCGTCAGCGCGAAGAAGCCGACAGTGATGATCACGTCGTGGATCAGCGCAATGATCGCGCCGAGCGAAAAGCGATACTCGAAACGGAAGGTGACATAGATCAGGATGCCGATCAGGGCATAGAGCATCGCCAGCCCGCCATCCTCACGCAGCTCCTCGCCGATCTGCGGGCCGACGAATTCCACCCGCTTGAAGACCGCCTTGCCATTGGAGGCTTGCGACAGCAGATCTTTGACATCCTTGCCGACCGCGCTGCGATCCTCACCCTCGCGCGGCGCGATGCGGATCAGCACTTCGCGCGAGGTGCCGAAGTATTGCGCCACCGCCCGCTCGTAGCCTTTCTTTTTCAGCAGGCCGCGAATCTCGTCGAGATCGACCTCCTGCGGATAGCCGACTTCGATCACCGTGCCGCCGGTGAAGTCCAGCCCCAGATTCAGGCCGCGCGTGGCGATCAGCACAATCGCCGCGATCACCATGAAGGCCGACAGGCCGAACGCCAGCTTGCGCAGCCCCATGAAGTCGATATTGTCCTTGAATTTGATACGCATGATAGTTGTCCAGTCAGATCGCCAGGGACTTCAGCCGCGGCTTGTTGCCATAAATCAGGCTGATGATCGAGCGCGTGCCCATAATGGCGGTGAACATCGAAAAGATGATGCCGATGCTGAGCGTGACCGCAAAGCCCTTGACCGGCCCGGTGCCAAACGTGAACAGCACCACCGCGGCGATCAGTGTGGTGATATTGGCGTCGGCAATGGTCGAAAAGGCTTTTTCGTAGCCGGCCCGGATGCTGGCCTGGGGCGAATTGCCGGCCCGCAGCTCTTCACGAATGCGCTCGAAGATCAGCACATTCGCATCCACCGCCATGCCCACGGTCAGCACGATACCGGCGATGCCCGGCATGGTCAGCGTTGCCTGGATCATCGACAGCGCCGCAACGATCAGCACCAGGTTGAGCGCCAACGCCAGATCGGCGATCAGGCCGAACACCTTGTAGTACACCGCCATGAACAGAATCACGACGATAAAGCCGAAGACCACCGACTTGAAGCCCTGTTCGATATTGGCCTTGCCCAGGCTCGGGCCGACTGTGCGTTCCTCGACGAAGCGCATCGGCGCCGCCAGCGCACCGGCCCGCAACAGCAACGCCAGATCGCGCGCTTCGGAGGTGCTGTCCAGCCCGGTGATCTGGAAGCGCTTGCTGAGCTGCTCCTGGATGCGGGCGATATTGATGACGTTTTCGACCTTGCGGCCATCCGGCTTGGTCTCGATGAACACCACCGCCATCAGCTTCTTGACCGCGGCCCCGGTGGCGCGGCTGAACAGCCGGGCGCCCTTGCCGTCCAGCGTGATCGACACCGACGGGCCATTGGTGCGCTGATCGATGCCCGACTGGGCGTCGGTGATGTATTCACCGGTCAGCATCACGCGGCGCTTGAGCAGCACCGGCGTGCCGTTGCGCTCGTGGTAGAGCCGGTCACCCGGCGGCACGCGCCCGCTCGACTTGGCGGCGAACGGATCGCCTTCTTCATCCACCAGCCGGAACTCCAGCGTCGCGGTGGCGCCGAGAATCTTCTTCGCCCGCGCGGTATCCTGCACGCCGGGCAGTTGGACCACGATCCGGTCCAGCCCCTGCTGCTGGATGATCGGCTCGGCCACGCCCAGTTCGTTGACCCGCTTGCGCAGCGAGGTGATGTTCTGTTTCAGCGCAAAGCGCTTGATCTCGAGCTGCGCCTTCTCGGTCAGCGCGGCATGGATCAGGAAGACATCGTCCTTTTCCGCCTCGTTGAACTCGAAATCGCCACGAAAATTCTTCTTCAGCGCCGCCAGACCGGCGTCACGCTGCTCGGCCTTGCGGAATTTGATCACCAGGCCGTCGGCCTTCTTCTGCACGCCGAGATAGCGCACCTTGGCCTCCCGCAAGGTACTGCGAAAATCGGTCTGGTAACGCTCGTAAGCCTTGTCCAGCGCCGCTTTCATATCGACCTCGAGCATGAAGTGCACGCCGCCGCGCAGGTCGAGGCCGAGATACATCGGTTTGCCGCCCAGCTTGGCCAGCCAGCCGGGCGTCGAAGGCGCCAGGTTCAGCGCGGTGACATATTCGGAAGAAAGCGCATCGCGCACCTTGGCGAAGGCGTTCAACTGCGTGTCGGTGTCGTTGAAGCGGATGGTCAGCTTGGTGCCGTCGAATGCTTCCGACTTGCTCGCCAGCGAGGCATCCTTGAGCACCTTGTCGACCTTGGCGCGCACCGCATCGTCGATCTTCACCGTCCCGGACGGGGTGATCTGCAACGCCGGATCGGCGGGATAGAGATTCGGCAACGCATAGATCAGCCCGATCACGGTCGCCGCCAGCACCAGCAGGTGCTTCCATAACGGATAACGGTTCATGTTTGTTTTCCCAAAGTGAATTTGCCGCTCCGACAACGCATGACGGATGGGCGTCCTTGAGCGTCAGCCCTTTTTTTTCATCGTGCCCTTGGGCATCAGCGCGGAAATCGCCTGGCGCTGAACCTGGACTTCGACCCCGTCGGCCACGGTGAGGGTGATGAAGTTGTCGCCCAGTTGCGCCACCTTGCCGAGCAGGCCGCCATTGGTGACCACCTCGTCGCCTTTCTTGAGGCCGTCGATCAGCGCCTGATGCTCCTTGGCGCGTTTGGTCTGCGGGCGAATGATCATGAAATACATGATGGCGAAGAACACGCCGATCATGAGCAGGAATTCGATGCCGCCGCCAGCGGGCGGTGGGGCCGCCTGTGCATGGGCGTCGCTGATCAAAAAACTCATTGTCTGGATACTCCTGGAACGTTCACCTCAACGCCGCCGACCGGCAACGGGCGCGTATTATGCCATAGCCACCGGCATGTCACGAGGCAGGCGAGCATGATGTCTATTCCACTTCGGCCTGCATGCGGGCGTGAAACCATCGGGCGTAGGCGTCCAGCGAGCCGGTTTCGATCGCCTCGCGCAACTCGCGCATCAACTGCTGGTAGAAATACAGGTTGTGAATCGTATTCAGGCGTGCGCCGAGGATTTCGCCGCATTTGTCCAGGTGGCGCAGATAAGCGCGCGAATAATGCTGGCAGGTATAACAGCCACATTGTTCATCCAGTGGACGGGTATCCATGCGGTAGCGGGCGTTGCGGATCTTGATCAGGCCGTTGTGGGTGTACAAAAAGCCGGTACGGGCGTTACGGGTGGGAATGACGCAATCGAACATATCGATGCCGCGCTGTACGGCGTTGACGATGTCCTCCGGCTTGCCTACGCCCATCAGATAGCGGGGCCGGTCCTGCGGCAGATTGGGCACCGTGGCGCGCAGGATCAGATCGCGTTCATCGGGCGATTCACCTACCGACAGGCCGCCGATGGCATAGCCGTCGAAGCCGATATCGGTCAGTGTTTGGGCGGATTCCTCGCGCAGATCGGCGAACATGCCACCCTGGACGATACCGAACAGCGCCGCCGGATTGTCGCCATGCGCCTCCTTGCTGCGGGCCGCCCAGCGCAGTGACAGACGCATCGACTCGGCGGCCGTCTCGCGCGGCACCGGATAGGCCGTGCATTCGTCGAAGATCATCACAATGTCGGCGCCCAGATCGCGCTGGATCTGCATCGAAATCTCCGGCGTCAGCTCCACCTTGGCGCCATCCACCGGCGAACGGAAGGTCACGCCCTGCTCGGTGATCTTGCGCATCTCCGCCAGGCTGTAGACCTGGAAACCGCCGGAATCGGTCAGAATCGGCCCGTCCCAGTGCATGAAATCGTGCAGATCGCCATGCGCATTGACCACTTCCATGCCCGGCCGCAGCATCAGATGGAAGGTATTGCCAAGAATGATCTGCGCGCCGACCTCGCGCAGCTCCTCGGGCGTCATCGCCTTGACCGTGCCGTAGGTGCCCACCGGCATGAACGCCGGCGTCTCCACCTCGCCACGCGCAAACGTCAGCACGCCGCGGCGCGCCTGGCCATCTTGGGCCGTGATTCGATAATTCATGCTCGCTCCAGAAACATCGCATCGCCATAACTGAAAAAACGGTAACGCTGCTCGACCGCATGGCGATAGGCCCGCATCACCGGCTGATAGCCGCCGAATGCCGCCACCAGCATGATGAGCGAGGATTCGGGCAGATGGAAGTTGGTGATCAGCGCATCGACCACCTGAAAGCGGTAGCCGGGCGTAATGAACAGCCGGGTCTCACCGTCGAACGGCGCCAGCTCGCCACCTTGCGCCGCCGCTTCCAGGCTGCGCACGCAAGTCGTGCCCACCGCCACCACCCGGCCGCCGGCGCGTCGGCAGGCCGCGATCTTGTCGCAAGTCTCGGCGGATACGCTCACCCGTTCGGCGTGCAACACATGGTCCTCGATCCGCTCGGCCCGCACCGGCTGAAAGGTGCCCGCGCCCACATGCAGCGTCACCGTGGCGGTATCGACGCCCTGCCCCGCCAGCGTCTCCAGCAACGCCTCGCTGAAATGCAGCCCGGCCGTCGGCGCCGCCACCGCACCGGGCTGTTGCGCATACACCGTCTGATAACGCGCCGTATCCAGCGCCTCGTCGCTGCGTTCGATATACGGCGGCAGCGGGATATGGCCCTGAGCGTCGAGCACCGCCAGCCAGTCGGCATCCGGGCTGCGCAGATGAAACAGATCCGCCTCGCGGCCGACCACCTCGAGCTGCACGCCATCCTCCAGCAACAAGCGACTGCCGGCCTTGGGCGACTTGCTGGCGCGCACCTGGGCCAGCGCCTCACGCCGGTCGAGCAGCCGTTCGACCAGAATCTCCACCTTGCCGCCGCTCGCCTTGCGGCCAAACAACCGCGCCGGAATCACCTCGGTATTGTTCAGCACCAGCAGATCGCCCGGCCGCAGCAACTCGGTCAGCGCCGCAAACTGAAGGTCTCGCAAGCCACCATCACGCGCCAGCACCAGCAACCGCGACGCCGTGCGCTCCGGCAACGGGTACTGGGCAATCAGTTCTTCGGGCAGATCGTAATGAAAGTCGCGGGTCAGCATCGCCGCGGATAGTACCGCAAATCGGG
>CAZTJP010000132.1:0-6126 GCA_964613895.1 uncultured Thiotrichales bacterium
CCGGAGAGCGGCTCAGCTTCATTCGCCGCAAGGGCAACAAGAACACCCTGCTGACCCCGGAGGGCGAGGTGCTGGATGATACGGTGCTGGCGCCTTTTCTGGCGGGCGTGACGCGCGAGATTTTCACTTCCATGTTCGGCATCGACCATCGCGCCCTGATCGAGGGCGGCGAAGAAATCCTCCAACAGCGGGGTGAACTGGGACAAATGCTGTTCTCCGCCGCGCTCGGCAGTCAGACGCTGCAACCGGTGATGCGCCAACTGACCGAAGAAGCCCGCCAGCTGTTCGCGCCACGTGGCAAGAATCAAACCATCAACCGGCTGCTTGGGCGATACCGGGAATTGCAGCAACAGATTCGTGCCATGTCCCAATCCTCCAGCGAATGGGATCAGAGTCACCGTGCATTGCAACAGGCGCGCCAGTCGGTCGCGGCGATCGATGCCGAACTGGCGCAACTCCGGCGGGAACACAACCGGCTGGCGCGGATTCAGCGTAGCCTGCCGAAACTGGCACGCCGCCAGGCCGCCTTGAGCAGATTGGCGGAGATGCCGGATGCGCCCGATCTGCCAGCGGATTTCGGCGAGCGGCACCATCAGGCGCTGGCCTTGTTGGCGCAGGCCCAAACCGAGCTTAAGCGTCATCGATCCCGGCTGCGGGAACTGGAAACCCAGCGGCAGGCACAGGCTTTCGATTCGGCCTTGATCGAACAATCAGCAGCCATCGATGCCTTGTTCGCACGGCTGGCGCAGTATCGTCAGGCGCGCACCGAGCTGCCGGGCCAAGAGGCGGAATACCGTCAGCGGCGGGCGGATGTGGAACAGCGACTGAGGACATTGCGACCCAAGCTCGTCCTGGACGATATCGACAGCCTGCGGCCGTTGCTGTTGTACCGTCGGACACTGACCGATCTGGCCGAGCGCCGGGCGGTGCTGGATACCCGACTCGAGACCCGCCATGAACAGTTGGCGACGATCGAGCGGAAGCTGGGCAAGGTCAGCCAGGCGTTGGCGGCGACTGAGGCAAGCGGTGAAGCCACCGCGCTGCGTCAGGCAGTGACAGCGGCCCGCAAGCTGGGCGAGATCGATGAATCGATCGAATCGATGCAGCTCGAGCTTGGCCGCTTGCAGCATGATTGCGACGAAGCAGCGCGTCGGCTGGCATTGCCCGGCGATGACTGGCGTGAAATCAATACCTGGCCTGTACCCGGCCGTGAAACCGTCAAGCAATTCGAGCAACGTGATTCTGATCACCAACAGCAGCGGCGGCAAACACTCGAGGAACAGCGCAAGTTACGTGAGATCGAGCGTGATGCACAGATGCGCCTCGAGGCGATGCGTCGTGTGGGTGCGGTGCCTACCGAAGCCGATCTGGAAACGGCGCGTGCTCGCCGCGATGAAGCCTGGCAGGCCTTGCGCCAACGCTGGACAAGGGCGCAGGATGCTTCCTCTCCAGCCGAGGTGGATGTGGCGATGATCGAGCAGTTCGAGCAGGCGCTTGCAACCGCCGATACGCTCTCCGACCGGTTGCGCCGCGAGGCGGGTCAGGTTCATGCATGGGCGGAGCAGCAGGCACGCGCCAGGGATGCAGCACAGCAGTTGGCTGAATTGGAGCAAGCACTGGCCCGGCTGGATCGCGAGCGTGCCGACCTCGACGAGCAATGGGCTGCGCTGTGGCGAGAGCTGGGGATCGAGCCCGGGTCACCGGCTGCGATGCGCGATTGGCTCGACAGCTTTGAAGGACTGCGCCAGCAGGTCAAAACCTGGATTCGGCTGGATGCCGATTGCCGTAGCCTTCGGGCGCGTCGGGACAGGCAAATCGAGGCACTGCGCCAGGCCTGGCCGGAGACCAGGGACCGATTGCCGGCAACTGACCGGCTCGAACCGTTGTTGGCCCACTGCGAGCAGCATGCCGACAGGCTCGAAACGGAGGCGCGGGCGCGTGCAACGCTGGCCAGTCAGGTCGACACCCTGGAAACCGAGCGGGAAACGCATGCCCAGGCGCTGCAAATGGCGGAACAGGCGTTGCAGCAGTGGCGTGACGATTGGCAGGCCTTGCGCTCGACCCTCGGGCTATCCTCCGAAACCACGCCCACCGAGGCCGTGGCATGGCTCGATTCGCTGAAGGAATTGTTACAGCTGGCCGACGAGCTGCGAGCCTTGCAAGCCCGATGGCAAACACAACAGCGGTTGTGCGAGGACTTCGAGCGCGAGACGCATGAACTCGCGACCCGGCTCGGCCGCGTCCAGGCCGATGAATCCGCCGACCAGACGGTGGCCAGACTCGCCGATGCCCTGGCTGAAGCCCGTGAGATTCAGATCCGGCAACAGCAAATGGAGACGCAGATCACCGAACTGCGCGAAGAGATCGACGTGGCCGAACAACAGATGAGCGCCGCGCAGACCCAATTGCAGGCGCTGTGCGAGGAGGCCAGTTGCGAACATATCGATGAACTGGAAGGCCGTTGGCATGCGGCACAGGCCAGACGCAAGCAACTCGACTTGCTCGAAGCACTGGAGCAGGACTTGCTGGAAACGGGGGAAGGGGTCTCGCTGGAACTGCTGCTGCGCGAAGCGGCAGAGATCGATCCTGACCGCCTGCCGGCAACCCTCGCCGAACTGGCCGCGCGGATCGATGATGAACTGGAGCCACGCAAGGTTGCAATGGTGGAAGAACGTACACGACTCGAAGCAGCACTGGCGCGCATTGATGGTGGTGATCAGGCGGCCGAACTGGCCGATCAGGCCCGTGGTGTGCTGGCGGAAATTCGCGCCGAGAGTGAGAAATACATTCGCTTCACGCTCGCGGGTCGTATTCTCCGCGACGAGATCGAACGCTATCGGCGCGACAACCAGGGTCCGTTGCTGAACCGGGCCAGCGAACATTTCACGGTATTGACGCTCGGTTCCTTCAGCGGCCTGAAGGCCGACCTGAACGAGCGGGACGAGCCGATACTGGTGGGTGTCCGTCCGGACGGCACTCAGGTGGGCGTGCAAGGCATGAGCGCCGGATCCCGCGACCAGCTCTATCTGGCGTTGCGCCTGGCGTCGCTGGAAAGATACCTGTCACGGGCCGAACCCATGCCATTCATCGTCGATGACGTGCTGGTCGATTTCGACGATCGGCGGGCTGAAGCGGCATTGTCGTTACTGGCAGGGTTGGCGCAGCAAACGCAGGTGATCTTGTTCACTCATCATGCCCGTATCGTCGAACAGGCGGCGGGCCAGGCCAGTGTGATCGAATTGTGAGCAACGAACAGAACAAGGTGTTGACCCTGGTGGCGGCGGACGATCACCAGCTTTTTCTCGAGGGGCTGGGCAGTTTGTTCGCCCGGGTGCCCAACTGCCGGTTGGTGGCTGTTTGCGGCGATGGCGAGACATTGCTGCAACTGGTGGCGGCGCATCGACCGGATGGGGTGTTGCTGGATATTTCGATGCCGGGGCCTTCGAGTGAATCGATCGTGACACGTATTGGTCGTGAGTTTCCCGAAACGCGCATCATCGCCTTGACCATGCACCGAGACGCAGGGTTGGCGGCCGGGTTGTTCGAGCGCGGGCTGGCAGGTTATGTCTCCAAGGACGCGGCGTTCGATGAGCTTGGTGAAGCCATCGAGGCGTTGCGGGCGGGGCAGCGATATCGGTCTCCCGGACTGGACGAGCTGGAACGTGTGGAGGTGAGAGCGAAAGGCGATGATGGCCTGTTGAGTGCGCGGGAGCTGTCGGTATTGCGGCATGCTGCGGATGGTTTCACCAATCAGCAGATTGCAGATGCGTTGTCCATTTCCGAGCGCACGGTTCGGTTCCACCTGAACAACTGCCGCCGCAAACTGGATGCCCAGGGTCGCGCCCATGCCATCGCCAGGGCGATACAACTGAACCTGCTGTGAGGTTGCCGGATATCAGTTTTCCGTCATGACCGGCTGGGCATCGAGGGTGCGCAAGGTCACGGTGATGCAGGAACCTTGCCCGGGGCAGCTGTCGATATCGACCTGGCCGTTGAGGAGGGCGACACGTTCGTTGAGGCTGATGAGGCCGAGGCCATGATCCTTCGGTGACTGTTGCTGCAGGGCGTCGGGATCGAAACCGGTGCCATTGTCGCGGATGGTGAGCCTGAGGTGCTGGTGGCGGTGTTCGAGATCGATGGTGATATGAGTCGCCTGGCCGTGACGGATGGCGTTGTTGAGACTTTCCTGGAAGATTCTGAACAGCTGTAGTTCGGTGATCTTGTCGAGCGAGACGTTATCGAGGCGGGTGTTGATCTGCACACCAGGGTGGAGTGTTTGCAGGGTTTGGGTTTCTTCGGCCAGTGCGGTGGTCAGTCCACGGCGATCGAGCTGGATGGGATGGAGGCCGGCGAGCATCCGGTGGAGGGTTTCGATGGCGCTATCGAGTTCGTGACGAATGTTGCTGAGGTGGTTGCCATGAGGTGCGCCGAGCGCAAGCTGGGCCTGAAGTTTGATGGAGGCAAGTTTTTGGCCGATGCCGTCGTGCAGTTCTCGTGAGAGGCTGGCGTGAACCTGGTCGGTGATGCTGACCACGCGGCGCGACAGGGCTTTGTAGTCGATTTGTATCTGGCGTACACGGGCCAGGTAGGCATAGAGCAGCACATAGCGGTAGAAGAGACTGCCGATCTGGACGTTGCGATGGCCCAGGAATGCGTCGGGCAGCCATTGTGTCCGGATGGAGGCGATATAGACCAGCAGGGCGATCAGCTGTGGCAGGGCGGCGGTGCGTTTGTCACGGACGCCACGTAGTGCGCAGAGCAGGGCATAGAGCATCGAGGCCATGGCGATGAGATCGTATAGGTACCAGGCGAGCGTCTTGACCGGGTCGGCAGGCCCGGGTAGCAGGATGAGCAGGCTGGCGAGTAACCACAGCAGGCCGGCCGATTGCAGCCAGTGGTCGGCCAGGTGGCCGTATTGTTCATGGAAGTAGAGTGCAATGCTGGGCGGGATGCCGAGCAAGGCGAGCATCAGCATCAGGTTGGCGTGAATGTCCCATTCGCTCAGGTAGAACAGGTCGTGACCGGCTGAGCCGAGCAGCATCAGCACACTGCTGAGTAGCAGCCATTTGAATTCGGGGAAGGTGGTGCGCGATCGGCCCAACAGCAGGATGATCAGTAATACATCGACGATCCCCAGCGTGATGAAGATGGTGTCGAGAACGGTGTTGTCGATCAGGGTTTTTTGTTGGCGTTGCGTCAGTGCACTGGCGTTACCGATGTATATATGTCCATCGATGACGCCTGCGCCACCGGGAAACATGGCCCCCCAGGCTTTACCGAAGCCAATCGCGATCTTGATGGTCAGCACATTGTTCCTGGCCCGCAGCAGGCCTGCAGGAATGGGGTAGACGCGCGTCATGCCTTGCGGATTGGTGGCGCGGAAATGCCAGGGTGGGTCGAAACTCCCTTCGGCACCGATGCGGACACCATTGAGCCACGTTTCATCGGCGAGGCGGAGGTGTTCGATCAGCAGCGCCAGGGGGGCTGGATTGTGCAACCAGGTTGGCGGAATATCGAAGCGCAGTCGGTACCAGCCGGTCGTCGGGTTACCGTGTTGTTGTCCCAATACGCCAGGGAATGGTATTGGCAGCCAGTCTGTGAGCGTTGGTTCGCGGCGATCATCCGGTCTTTCCCCATAGTGGAACTCCCACTGCCCCTGCAGCCGAAAGTGGTCGCTGTTGGCATGGCTATGTGCGCTTGTGCCGGACAGCAGCAGGAGGAGCAAAAGGGTGAGGCGTTCCATGCGTTCGGAGATGGTGGCTGGAAGGTCATAGCCTAACCCGGATTTCTCATAGGGTCACGACAGCACCAGCAGCAGGCTTTGTGGAGTGCCTCAGTCCGTCATCCTTGCAGGATGCGGAGATCCCAGCCACAGGGATGTGAACCCCGGTCGTGGTTGCCCTCCGTGGCACTGGATTCCGGCGTCCATGCCGGAATGATGCCGCTGGGCACAGGAGATTCCGCCCGACAGGTGCTTGAGGATAAACCGGGGTATTGGTGGGTGGAAATTGGGCCAGCGTGAATTCACCGTGGCGCGGCAGGTATGAATGGGGATCAGGGTAGGCAGAGAAAAAAAGGCTGCCCAGTTGGGCAGCCGAAGGCGAGGAGAATCATTCAATGATCAGG
>CAZTJP010000133.1:0-6120 GCA_964613895.1 uncultured Thiotrichales bacterium
ATCGACACCGATAAAAGAATGTATCGGCGCCGTTGCATCAGGTTCTGATTCGTGTTCCTGCAACAACATGGGCGTGATGAAGCTTGAGCAGGATTTGATGGCCGCCGTCGATGACCGTGGCGGGTTCGGGGTGGTGTAACTCTTCGCTGATCTGCTGGAGCAGGGACTGGCCACTTTGCCCGTTGTTTTCATGCATCAGCTCAAACAGCCGGGCGGTAACCGGATTGGCTTCCATGAACTCGACGGTATCGCTGTCGGGTTTTCGGCTGATGATGATGAACTGTGGTTGTTCCAGTGGCTTGTCAGGTTGGAAATCGGCACGGATGTGTTGAACAGGCCAGTGATAACTCAGGCATTCCGCCAATGGTGAGAGTACCGGAATGTCCTGTAGCAGATCACCCTGGCGGGAGAGGTCGTCAGGCATGGCATCTTCCCGGGATACCATGAGCGCCAGCTCGACCCATTCGTAGTGGGCCAGCTCAAGCAAAAAGGCTGGGTCGCTGTTCACGGGCTGATATTCGTTTTCCAGAAAATCAACGAATTCGGCTGCTATCTCCAGAAAATACGGACTCTTGCTTCGATGATCGGCAAAAAAGCGGCGCACCAGGCGCAACCAGTCCGGTTTCGGATAGACCGAATGCAAGACCGGAAAACCATCGCGGAGAAAGGACTCGATATTGTTGAACAGCAAGTCACGGTAGATGGCGATGCGCCGGTCTTCAATGCCGTCAGGCGCCTCAACATGCTCGGGATCACGCAGGTGCGCTGTGAACGCATATTGGGTGCATTGGAACTCAGGCCGTTGCACCATGGCGATCTGCCCCGGTGGAGGATGATGTATGGTGGTTCTGGATTTGCCGAACCCGTTCCACTTCCTGCTTGAGTTCTTGCAGTGGTGGAATATTGAAATCCCGCTCCACCAGCGTCGGAAAAATGCCGAAATGCCGGTAGGCCGTGTCGAGCAGATCCCAGACGGGCTCGATCACGTCGGCGCCGTGGGTATCGACGATGAGATCTTCCGCTTCGTTGTAGTGACCTGCTATATGGCCGTAGGCAATGCGTTCACCCGGCAGGCCCGTGAGGAACTCGACCGGGTCGTAGCGGTGATTGACCGAGTTTACATAGATGTTGTTGATATCCAGCAGCAAATTGCAGTCGGCTTCTTCCAATACGGCGCGAATAAAGTCCAGTTCGGACATTTCCTGCCCGGGCGCCGGAGTGTAGTAGGAGGCATTCTCCATCGCGATCCGTTGTCCGAGATGGTCTTGTACCTGGCGAATTCGGGCTGCGACGTGATGAACCGCTTCCTCGGTGAAAGGAATTGGCAGCAGGTCGTAGAGATGGCCGTCGTCCGAGCAGTAGCTCAGGTGTTCGCTGTAGATGGGAATGTTGAATTCGTGGATGAATTGCCGAATGGATTCGACCAGGTCGAGATCCAGCGGCGCCGGCCCGCCAATCGAGAGTGAAAGGCCATGAGTGATGATGGGCAAGCGCTCGGCGAATGCCGCGAAGCGCTTGCGGTAGGGGCCGCCCAGCGGAATCCAGTTCTCTGGCGCGACTTCCATGAAGTCGATGCCAGCATCGGCATTGGCTTCCAGTTCATCAAGCATTTCGCGACGCAAGCCCAAGCCGGCGCCAAAAACCTGAAAGGTGGATTCCGTCATGGCGTACTCGTGTTCATGAGTTGTTAGGCAAAGGTGGCGATGACGAGACTTGCTCGCCATCACCACGCTGAAGGTGGTTACTTGTTACCGCCGCACTTGCCTTCAGCTTTCTTGGCGCCCATATTGCCGCATTTGCCTTCAGCTTTTTTGGCATTTTTCTTATTGGCGCCACACTTGCCTTCACCGCACTTGCCTTCAGCTTTTTTAGCGCCTGCATCGCCACACTTGCCTTCAGCTTTTTTAGCGCCTGCATCGCCACACTTGCCTTCAGCTTTCTTAGCACCGGCATTGCCGCACTTGCCTTCAGCTTTCTTAGCACCGGCATTGCCGCACTTGCCTTCAGCTTTTTTGGCGCCCATGTTGCCGCATTTACCTTCATCCATGGCGACCTGATAGCCCGAGGAAAGGGCGGTCAAACCGAATGGATTGGCTGTATCGGCGCTGGCGACGCCGGCCAGGGCCATGCTGCCCGCCAGAGCGGTCGCGGCGAGGGTAAGGGTGGAAGCAATCGTTTTCCTGGTAGTCATGGATCAAGTCCTCTTTCAATGAAATCAAAATGTTATCGCGAAGGGCGATTTTACCCGAATTATGTCCCGATGGGGAACAAACCCGTCCCGCCGGCGTTAGCTGCAGGAGATAGCCCGGTATACGGTCACCATCGGGGCCCGGATGCGTATTCCGAATGAATGACCCCATTTCTCAGGTGAAGAGACCACTGTTTCCTGATTTTTGCTTCGTGTTGCAAAACAAATTCACATTTTTGTGGCAAGGACGGAGTGTTTGTCGGGAATTCTGGTATTTATATCGGTGAACTTGAAAAAAGGGAGGCGAGCGCAACGGACAGCGATTGGTGTGATTACCGGAGGTTGAGAAATGTTTTTGCGCATTGCAGTGCTTGTGGTGTTGTCGTTGATGCTTGTGGCGCCATCGTTTGCCGGAGAACGGCCCGAGTGCTATCAGTTCTATTACCGTACGGAGGGGTTGTCCGAGGCGAAGTTGCAGCGGATTCAGCTGACTTGTCCGGTCAGGCCATTGGCAGAGCTGTACGGGAATCGCGCCGCTCATCAGGCTTTTCTGAAGAAACATATGGAACCAACAGCGAAAGACTATCCATCGTCTCCGGATTTTCCGCGTTATCTCGAGGGGTACCGGATCAATATTGCATTGCTGGAACTGTTTGCCAGCCACTACCAGGGCAACCTAATGACGTTGATCGGGGAGATGAATCAGGGGTATCGGGAGGCCATGGAACTGGCGCGTTTGCGGTTGGGTGGGGTTGGCTGGCGCGTCGAGTGGTTGAACTGGATTCGATCGCGGCAGAACAGCCGCCGCGACCGGTTGGGTGCTCCAGGCGGCACCTCGCCTTGATGGCAGTCAACCGAAGTTGAGCCACATGTGTACGAGGATACTGGCAACGTAACCGGCAGCGATGGCTGGCGTCCATTTCAGGTGGCTGAAGAATGTATATTTGCCTCGTGCTTGCCCCATGAGTGCAACTCCGGCCGCAGAGCCGATGGAGAGCAGGCTGCCACCCACGCCGGCGGTAAGGGTGACCAGCAACCATTGGCCGGTACTCATGTCCGGGTTCATCGTCAATACCGCAAACATGACGGGGATATTGTCGACGATGGCGGACAGCAGACCCACCGTGACGTTGGCGCTGGTTGGGCCCCAATGGGTGTACATGATTTCCGATGCCATGGCGAGGTAGCCGAGGAAGCCGAGGCCGCCAACACATAAAACCACGCCATAGAAGAACAGCAGGGTATCCCATTCCGAACGGGCGACTTTCTGGAAGACATCGAACGCAACGATGTCACCAATTGCCTCGGGCGCGTTTTCGCGACCCGCGCCCAGCTTGGCTCGGCGCGCTTCGGAACGTTTCAGGTAGTAGCCAAAGAACTGCAGATAGGCCAGTCCGGTCAGCATGCCGATGACAGGGGGCAGGCCGAGGAAATTATGAAAGCTGACAGCAGTAACGATTGTGGCCAGGAACAGCACGACGATCCTGCGAGCACCGCGCCGCATGGTGACTGTTTCATTGGCAGCAGTCGGGTTTTCGTTGGGGATCGCGAAATGCATGATGATGGCAGGCACCAGGAAGTTCACCAGCGAGGGGATGAACAGCGCAAAAAAGCCCCAGAATTCGACCACGCCTTTCTGCCAGACCATCAACGTGGTGATGTCGCCGAACGGACTGAATGCACCGCCGGCATTGGCCGCAACCACGATGTTGACGCAGGCAATGGCGACGAATTTCTTGTTGTCTCCCCCGACCGCGAGGACCACGGCACACATCAGCAGCGCGGTGGTGAGGTTGTCCGCGACCGGTGAGATGAAAAAGGCGAGAAATCCGGTCATCCAGAACAACTGGCGGAACCCGAAGCCCTTGCGGATCAGCCAGGCGCGCAAGGCATCGAACACCCGTCGCTCATCCATCGAGTTGATATAAGTCATCGCCACGAGCAAAAAGAGCATTAGCTCGGCATACTCGAGGAGATTGTGGCGGACAGCATGTTCCGCCAGCTCCGGCATGCCGTGCTGAGTGTAGATCCAGCCAATCAGCGCCCAGATGATGCCGGCCGCCAGGATGACCGGCTTGGATTTGCGCAAGTGGGTGAACTCTTCCGCCATGACCAGGGCGTAGGCCAGAATGAAGATGGTGATGGCTGCAATGCCGATGCTTGAACCCGTGAGATCCAGCCGTTCATGCACAGCCGTCTCTCCGGCCAGCGTCAATCCCGGCGTCATCAGGGCCAGCACACCGATAAGCAGCTTGTTGAGTCGTGATTCCTTGTTATTCATTGTTCTCCTTTCCCTAGAAGATCAGTGTCATCATCCCCATCATGACGACGAGGAACAGGATGGTCATCACCCCGCCCGCGCGCATGAAATCGGGTACACGATACCCGCCCGGCCCCATGATGAGCGCATTGACCTGATGAGTGGGAATTAAAAATGAATTGGAGGTCGCGATGGCGACGGTCAGGGCAAAGATAGCGGGGTCCGCGCCCGCGCCCACGGCAATATTCACCGCCAGCGGCACCAGCAGAACAGTCGCGCCCACGTTTGACATGACCAAGGTAAAGAAAGTGGCGAGTACGGCAACTGATGCCTGGATGATCCAAACGGGCTTGTCGCCGACCACCAGCAAGGTCTGATCGGCGATCCATTTGGCGGTGCCGCTCTGTTCCACCGCCATGCCCAGGGGAATCAGGCTGGCGAGAAGAAACACGGTTTTCCACGAAACGGCTTCATAGGCTTCGTCGATCTTCAGAACGCCGCTCAGAACCATGCCGATGGCGCCAGTGAGCAGCGCGATGGACAGGCGGATGTCGGTAAACAGGATCAGTGTCAGCGCGATGCCAAAAAACAGTGCAGCGTAGCCGACCTTGTGTGGCCGCAGCTCTTCATGAGGATACTCGGTGGTGACCACCACGAAGTTCCTGTCACTCTCCAGGCGCATCAGGGTATCCCAGGGGGTGAACACCACCAGGGTATCACCGACCTCCAGAGCCATGCTACGGATATCCTCCCCTTCATGGCGGGTTTGTCCGTCGCGGTGCAGCCCGACCATGGCGATGCCATAGGTTTTGCGCATCCAGACATCGCGCGCACTCTTGCCGATCAGCTGGGAACCCGGTGGGATGACGACTTCGGCAATACCTGATTTCAGTGGAGAAAGGTCGTCCGCCAGACGGCGCAGCCGGGTACGCTTCTTCAGGTCGAATTTTTCGATGAACCGATCGACATCTTCCGGTTCCGCGATGACGCCCAGCACCATGCCGCGCTCGAACAGAGTATCGCGGTCATGGGCGCCGGGTCCCATGCGGGTCGGCTGGCCTGGTATCTGGCTGGCGATGATACGGACATGCATCCGGGTTTCGACATCATCGAGTCGCATACCCACCAGGGGGCTGTTCACTGGCACGTAGATTTCAAAAATCTGATAGTCGATGCCGTAGACGTCATGAAAATGTTGGTGAATTGCCGCATCGTGGGAGACGGGATCTGTATGGCTCACAGGAAGGACATATTTCCCCGCCACGATGAAATAGAGGATACCCGTGATCACCAGCGCCAGACCAATCGGTGTGACCGAGAACAGTGAAAAGGTATCCATGTGGTGCTCGGCTGGCAGAGCAGTATTGGAGGTCAGAATCAGGTCGTTGAGGAGGATCAGCGGAGAGGAGCCGATGAGTGTTACCGTTCCGCCGAGGATGGCGCAGAAACCCATTGGCATGAGCAGCCGGGAAATCGGCAGGCCGGTTCGTGCCGAGATCCGGGACACAACCGGCAGGAAAAGCGCCGCTGCGCCCACGTTCTGCATGAACGAGGAAATGATGGCGACGGTGCCCGAAACTATTGGGATGATGCGTTTTTCAGTCTTTCCGCCCATCCGAAGGATCGTTTGAGCCACTTGTCCGACCAGTCCGGTCTTGTCCAGGCCCGCGCC
>CAZTJP010000134.1:0-6049 GCA_964613895.1 uncultured Thiotrichales bacterium
GCCGCTGAGCAACTGTTGCTGACTGATCCTGCGCTCAATGCGTACCTGCGGGGTTGCAACAACCCCACGGTTTTTGCTCAATGAAAATCCCGCGAACGGGTGGGCAGGCGGCCGAGCCAGTGGCTGGCGTCGTCGATGTGTTCGGCGATGAGGTGGATGACCCGGCCATCGCGCTCGAGGCGGCCGGTGACGATCAGCAGGCGGCCGTGGACGACGGCCTTGATGAAGGTCTGGACGGTGCGTTGCCAGACGACGATATTGATGTGTCCGAATTCGTCTTCCAGGGTGAGAAAAACCGTGCCGCCGGCATTGGGGTGCTGGCGGTTGATGACGATACCGGCAACCCGGGTAGTGCTGTTATTACGGCAGTAGCGCAGGTTTTTCGAATGGCGCAGCTGGCGGCGGTCACAGCGTGGACGGAGCAGGGCCATGGGGTGGCGGCGCAGGCTCAGGCCGGTATGGACATAATCGGCAATCAGGTCTTCCGCTTCGCTGGGCGGTGGTAGCGGCGCAGGTGTTTCTGCTGGCGATTCGATATGGGCGAACAGGCCCGGTTGCCGGTCGGCGCCGAGCGTTTGCCAGGTGGCTTGATGGCGGTTGCCGGCAAGGCTGCGGAAGGCATCGGCACTGGCGAGCGCGCGGCGTTCCTTTTTGTTGAGCGGCAGGCGCTGGAGCAGGTCGGGCAGGCTGGCAAAGGGGCGTTGTCGCCGTATTTCGACCAGCCGTTCGGCGCTGGCCTGGCTCAGCCCCTTGATGTGATGCAGACCGAGTCGCAGTGCCGGTTGGCCATGCTGTTTTGCTTCCAGGGTGGATGCCCATTCACTATGACAAACATCCACTGGATGGATGACCACTTTATGGCGGCGTGCATCCTGAATGAGTTGCGCGGGGGCGTAGAAGCCCATCGGCTGGCTGTTGAGCAGGGCGCAGAAAAAGGCGGCGGGATAGTGGTATTTGAGCCAGGCGGAGCTGTAGGCGATCAGGGCGAAGCTGGCGGAATGGGATTCGGGAAAGCCGTATTCGCCAAAGCCTTTGATCTGGTTGAAGATCTGTTCGGCAAAATGGGATGAATAGCCGCGTTGGCGCATGCCTTCGATGAGTTTGTGGCGGAAGGTTTCGAGCTGGCGGGTGCTGCGCCAGGCGCCGATGGCGCGCCGCAGTTGATCGGCCTCACCAGCGGAGAAGCCGGCCGCGACCATGGCCAGTTCGATGACCTGTTCCTGGAAGATGGGGACGCCCAGGGTGCGTTGCAGCACTTTGCGGACGGCCTCGCCGGGGTAGCTGACGGGTTCTTCGCCACGCCGCCGGCGCAGATAGGGGTGCACCATGTCACCCTGGATGGGGCCGGGGCGCACGATGGCGATCTGGATCACCAGGTCGTAGAAATGGCGGGGCCGCAGGCGCGGGAGCATATTCATCTGGGCGCGGGATTCGATCTGGAACAGGCCCACGGTATCGGCGCGCTGGATCATGGCATAGACGGCCTTGTCGTTAGGCGGGATGTTGTCCAGCCGGAGGTTTGGGCCGCCATGCTGGCGGATCAGCCTGAAGCAGCGGCTGATGGCGCCCAGCATGCCGAGTGACAGGCAATCCACCTTCAGCAGCCCGAGCGCTTCGATGTCGTGTTTGTCCCACTGGATGACGGTGCGGTCTTGCATGGCGGCGTTTTCCACCGGCACGAGCCGCGAGAGCTGGTCGCGGGCGATGATGAAGCCGCCGACGTGTTGCGACAGGTGGCGGGGAAAACCGATCAGTTCACCAGCCAGTATCAGCAGGCGCTGGACGACGGGATTGTCCGGCGCGAAGCCGGCCTCGCGCAGGCGTTGTTCGGACAGATCCTTTTCCCACCAGACGAGGTTTTGGGTGAGTCGTTCGAGCTGTTGCCGGCCCAATCCCAGCGCCTTGCCGGTGTCACGCAGCGCGCTCTTGCGGCGATAGGTGATCAAAGTAGCGGCCAGCGCGGCGCGATCACGGCCGTATTTCTGATAGATGTATTGCATGACTTCCTCGCGCCGGCTGCTTTCGAAATCGACATCGATATCCGGCGGCTCGTTGCGTTCACGCGAGAGGAAGCGTTCGAACAGCATATTGCTGCGGGCCGGATCGACAGCGGTGATGTGCAGGCAGTAGCAGACGGCGGAGTTGGCGGCCGAGCCACGCCCCTGGCAGAGGATGCCGCGCCGACGGGCAAAGCGGACGATGTCGTACACGGTGAGGAAGAAATGTTCGTAGCCGAGTTCGCCGATCAGCGTCAGTTCGTGTTCGATCTGCCGGCGCACCCGTGCGGGCGGGCCTTCCGGCCAATAGTGGCGTATGCCGGCTTCCGTCAGACGCCGCAGATATTGCTGGGCGGTCAGGCCGGACGGCACCAGATCATCGGGATATTCATAACGCAGTTCGTCGAGGCTGAAGCGGCAACGGTCGGCGATGCGCAGGGTTTCACGCAGCCATGCCGGCCGATACAGCGTGGCCAGCGTGCGGCGGCTGCGCAGGTGACGTTCGCCGTTGGGGAACAGCGCCGCGCCGGCCCGGGCGAGCGGGCGGTTGAGGCGAATGGCAGTGAGCAGGTCTTGCAATGCGCGCCGGCCACGTTTGTGCATGTGGACATCGCCGCTGGCGACCAGCGGGATGCCGGTTTCCCGGCTGAGCGCGATCAGCCGCTGACGCCAGTCCCGCTCGCCGGGGCGGTGGAGTATTTCGATCGCCAGCCAGCAGCGATCGGGAAAGTGCTGTTGCAGCCATGCCGCATCCTGCCGCAGGGTTGGCGCCGGAGGTTCAGAAGCCAGCAGGCACAGGCAGTCCGGCAGGTTTTGCTCCAGATCGGCGCGGGTCAGCCGGTAACTGCCCTTGCTGGCGCGCCGCCGGCCGGTGGTGATCAGCGCCGAGAGCTGCGCATAGCCTTCGCGGTTGGTGGCCAGCAGGATCAGGCGGGGACCGTCCTCGAGACGGATTTCGCTGCCAATGATGAGTTTCAGGCCCGCCTCCCGGGCCGCCAGATGGGCGCGCACCACGCCGGCGAGGCTGCATTCATCGGTCAGCGCCAGCGCCCGGTAGCCTTGCCTGGCGGCCTGTTCCACCAGCTCGTGCGGATGCGAAGCGCCGCGCAGAAAGGTGAAATTGCTCAGGCAGTGCAGCTCGGCGTAATCCGGCAGCGGGTCAACTGAACCAGCCATGCAGGAACCAGCGGTGAGGTGGGCGGACTTCGCGGAAGATCCACAGTGTTTGCTGACGTTGCGAACGGGCAATGTAGTAATCGCGTCGTTGATCGCCATCGTCCCACCAGCCGGATTCGATGCGTTCCGGGCCGTCGAGCAAGGTCAGTGGCCCATGTAGCCACGGGCCGCGAGCCGTGCTGCGCAGCGGTTGTGGCGGTTGCAGCAGCCAGGTCGGACGATGCGGGGACGATGCCGTGGGCGCCGGTGCACGGCTGCGGGACGAAGGTTGCCAACGGCGCAGACGGCTGGCGTGCTCCGCCCGGTGATCGTCATGCAGATGAAGCTGACGCAGGCTGTTTTCACCGAGGCGGTTGCGCAGCCGTTCGAGAAATCGGGTGAACGAGGCGTTGTCGCCGTGGCGCGGTGCAAACAGGTCGGGCGGGTCGTTGCTGAGCGGCTGGATGAGGTCGGCGTGAAGCGCGATGCCTTCCACCGGCGCGTTGAGACGGTGGCGTTCGAGCCGTTCCCGCCAGAGCTTGAACAACTGCTCCGGATCGTTGTCCGGCGCCAGCAGGTTCAGCGTCAGGGTTTCGACCGGTTGTTGCGGGGCGATCAGATCGAGCTTCAATCGTTGCGCACCGGACTGGCGGGCGCGCAGAAAACCGGCCAGTTCGTGCAACAGCCGTTGCAACAGGAACAGCAGCGGTTCGGTGTCCTGCACCGTGGCGGGCAGCAGCAGTTGGCGCTGGAAGGTTGCGGGCGCGGCATAGGGTTGGCGGGGGTCGGGCAGATGCCCCAGGATGCGGTCGATCTGGCGCAGCAGTGGCAGGCCGAGGCGTTGCCCCAGCGCTTGGCGCGGCAGTTGCAGGCAGTCGCCGAGGGTTTGGATGCCGAGCGCGCGCAGGGTTTGCCGCTGTTCGGCATCGAGCGACAGATGCTCGATGGGCCGTTGCGGCAGCAGGGCGCGCAGTGTCGGCAGATCGGTGATGGGGGGCGAAGGGCCATGCCGGGCCAGCAGCCAGGCGCCGCCCGGCGTCGGCGCGACACCTTGCCGGGCCTGGTAGCCGAGCGGTTGCAGCGCCGCAGCCACGCGTTTTTGCAGCGCCGGAAGGCCGTGAAAAAGGTTCAGGCTGGCTTCGATTTCCAGCAGCAGTCCATCAGGCGGTTGCAGGCTGACGACGGGGGTGAATTGTTGCGCCCATTGCGCCAGTCGTTGCAGGGCCGAGGCTTCCTGGTCAGGATCGTGCTCGAAGGTTTGCAGGTTGGCGCACAGGGCCTGCGCGGCGGCCAGCGTCATGCCGGGTTCGATACCGGCTCGCTGTGCGGAGGCATCGAGCGAGTGGATTTGCGCCCGCCCCCGGTTGCGCCGGTAGATCACCGTGGGCGCATCCGTGGCCGACGACGGGACGGGCAGGCCGGCCAGGCGGGCTTGCAGTGGGAATTCGGGCAGGAAAAGGGCCAGCCAGAGCATGGGTCATCCGTGCCGATGAGGCTCGATGTGATTTGTATCACCATATTGGCAGGCTGGCAGCGGCAGCCAGGTGTCCGGGTCGAGCGCCGGCAGTTCGATGGGCCGGGTTATGTGGCGGCCACGGCATTTGAGCACCTGGAGCCGGTCGGGTGGGTCGAGCCGCAGGCGCAGCGCGGCAGGTGAATGTTGTGGTTGCAGCCGGCTGTCGCGAAACAGGAAAGCGCTCGCTTGTCCGGCTTCGGCCGCCAGTTGCAGGCGGCGCAGGGTTTTGATCGGCAGGTTGTCATCTGGCCAGGCGAGTACGGCGGGGCAATGGCCGCTGCGGAGGGTTTGTTCCAGCGCCCAGGGTCGATCCGTGGCGGGCAGTGGGCCGATGATGAGCAGCCGTTCGGGGGCGATGCCGGCCGCAGTCAGGGCGGGGCCGAAGGGGTGCCAGGGTGGGTCGATCAGGGCGACGGTTTCTCCGTTTGTCGTCAGTTGCCGCAGGGCAGGGAGGAGCAGCCGCAGTTCTCCCTGGCCGGGAGCGGCGTGCAGGATTTCGGTCAGGGCGCCGCGTGGCCAGCCGCCGCCGGGGAGTTGTCGGTCGAGCGGCTGGTGGCCGCTGGGCAGTGCTGGCGGGGTGTTGCCAGCGGTGCTGTGGAGGTCGTGGTCGCGACCGCGCCAGAGGTTCGGGTGGCGCAGGAGTGGCGCTAGCCCGGATTTCTCACAGGGTCGCGTAGCGAGGCCGCATTGGGCGGTCGCAGTCGTGACCCTGTGAGAAATTCGGGCTGGATTCATACCGGGTAGCCGTTGCGAATGCTGCCGACGACGATGCCTTCGATGGAGAAGTCGCCGCTGCGGGCGGTGACGATGATGGGTTTGAAGTCGGGGTTTTCCGGCAGCAGGCGAATTTGTTTGGGGGTTTTGCGCAGCCGTTTGACGGTGACTTCGCCGTTGATTCGGGCGACGATGATCTGGCCGTCGCGGGCCTGGTGGGTTTTGTGGACGGCGACCAGGTCGCCATCGAGGATGCCGGCGTCTTTCATGCTGTCGCCGTGGACGCGAAGGAGGTAGTCGGCGCTGGGCTGGAAGAGACGTGGATCGATGTCGAAATGGTCTTCGATGTATTCTTCGGCAAGGATGGGGGCGCCGGCGGCGACGTGGCCGACCATGGGCAGGCCGGAGGACAGCGGTTGCTGCAGGCGGATGCCGCGAGAGTGGCCGCCCAGCAGTTCGATGGCGCCTTTGCGGGCGAGGGCTTGCAGGTGTTTGTCGGCGGCATGGGTGGAGGCGAAACCAAAATGCGCCGCGATCTCGGAACGGGTGGGCGGCATGCCGGTTTCCTTCAGGCTGTTCTGAATCATGGCGAGAATCTCGGCCTGACGCCGGGTCAGTGATTGCATGGCAGTCTCCTCCAACTAACAGGTGATATTATTATCACCCC
>CAZTJP010000135.1:0-6030 GCA_964613895.1 uncultured Thiotrichales bacterium
CCGTTCTCTCGTGCTTTCGGCGTCGAGCGTGCCGCTGAGGATGAGCGTCTGTCCCTCGGCTGCGACCTTGATCCCGTTGATGCCCGCATCCCGCAGGCGTTCACCGGCGCGCTGGGCGATGTCGGCTTCGATCTGGGGTGCATGGTATCCGATACAGATGAACCCGATGACGGTGAGGGCGACCAGCCCGAACAGAAACAGTATCACTGATCGCAGATTCATGGGTCGCCTTTCTCCTTTTCGCACGAATCGTAAGAATCGCATATCGGGAGGCATGGGAACAACAACTCTTTCAGGAAAATGATTCCCGGTGTTATGCTCGGGTTTCGCGGCTTGACGGGCGAGGTGGCGATGGGCATGCGGCATTGGGACACCGAGGTTCCCGAAACATGAAGCGGACCGTTTTTTTTGTGTCTGAGAGCACCGGAATCACAGCCGAAACCTTCGGCCAGGCCCTGCTGTCGCAATTCGATGGCATCGAGTTCGAGAAGATCTATCTGCCGTACATCGATACCTCGGAAAAGGCTTTGGATCTGGCCGATCGTCTGGGCGAACTCACCCATGAGGAAGGTATCCGGCCGATCGTGTTCAGCACCATGACCAAGCCCGATATCCGCCAGATCCTCCAGCACGCCTCCTGTTTCTATGTGGAGCTGTTCGGTGTTTTCCTCGAACCGCTGGCGCGTGAACTGGGTGTCCCGCCGAGCGGCAAGACGGGACGCGCCCATGGCGTGTCGAACGGGGAATCCTACGATGCCCGTATCAACGCCATCCATTTCGCCCTTGCCAACGACGATGGCATGCGGCTCGACAACTACGAAGAGGCGGATGTCATCCTGGTGGGTGTATCCCGTTCGGGCAAGACCCCCACCAGCCTCTATCTCGCGATCCATTTCGGGCTGCGTGCGGCCAACTATCCCCTCACCGACGAGGACTTCGAACGGGGCGGTTTACCTCCCGCCCTGCTGCCCTGGCGCAACAAGCTCTTTGGCCTCACCCTCGACCCGGAACGTCTGCATCAGATCCGCGAACAGCGGCGCCCCGGCAGCGACTATGCGGCTCTTGCGCGCTGCAAGCGGGAGGTGTCGCTGGCGGAAGAACTGTTTCAACGGCTGGGCATCCGGGTGCTCGATTCGACCACCCAGTCCATCGAAGAGATCGCCTCGCAGATCGTCAATTTCCTGTAGGGTCCAGCGTCTCCAGGCGCGCCTCCAGCCAGTGGAACCCGATGTGTTCCTGTTCCAGCCGCAGGTTCTCTTGAAAGCGGTTGTCGCGCAGGGCGGTGTAACACGCTTCCTCGGTGTCCGTCAGGTGTGGTAACTGGCGCTGGATGGGGCGCTTTTCGTGGCCCCACAACGCCCGGTGCCGGAGCAGGGTGTCTTCGTCCATCAGCAGGGAGCGAACATGCGGATGGTAACCGCGCAGGCGATTGAGCATGGCGAACCCGTGGGTGTCGATATCGCCCCAATAGTGCATCTCGCGCCCGGAGAGCCACGGGATATCCTTCAAGGCATCGAGCCCGTAGCCGAGGCCGAAGATCACCAGACTGTCGGGAAGCTCGGGGAAGGCCAGGCCGTTGATGTCGTTTTCGGTGATGAAGATGCGGCGGGCCGGCGGGTCGAGCCGGCGGAAGTCTTCGAGGGGAATGGTCAGATCCCTCAGACCTCCGATGTGCTGGCGCCGGTCGAGCAGGCGGAAGCGTATCAACGCCGGTTTGGCGCGGAAGCCGTAGCGCCGTTCAAACTGACGCACGCCGGTGACGCTGTGCTCGATTGCGCTGTCCGGCAGCACGATGTCCAGCAGCTCGCTCAACAGGCCGCGATGGGTTTCGATAAACTTTGTATGTACGCCGGGCAGATCGATCTGGCGCAGGTAGCAACCGGGGTGCGGATGGTCCCGCACCCAGCCGAGGATGGACAGCAGGCGGGGCCAGTCGCCGGCGTGTTCCAGCGCCTTGAGCGGTTTGCGGGCGAGCCAGTCAAGCAGTTCCGGGAAGCTCTCGCGGGTCTGCCCGGCGAGGGTCTCGAAGCGGTGGGCCTCGGCCTGTTTGCACAGGATCGAAAGCGCCACCTCCGGTGACTCGACGATGGCCGCCACCGGCAGCCGGTTGGCGCCACGCAGGCGGTGGCGGAAGGACTTCCATTCCAGTGTGTAGTCATGACGATCGGCGGCCTGTTGCAACGCGGCAATCCATTTCCGGGCGTCGTCGAAGTGATCGGTCAGTTCGCGCGCCGTCGGATGCTTCAGCGGAATCCGAAGGGGAAAAATCGATGTCTCCGGGTCGATCTGTCCCGCCAGCAAGCGGCCGTCTTTCCAGCGTTTCCGCAACTTGTCGCGGACGACGCCGTGGTCACCCCAGTTCATGGGGATGACCGGCGCTGGCGGGCGTCGCGCTCGGCGCGATACTCCTCGATGCTGAGGTTGCGCAGCATGGATTCGCGGCCCTGGTCGTTGTGGACGAAGCCGACGCTCGCCACGTAGGGCTCGATGATGTGGATCTTCTGCAACGGGGTGACGATCAGCAGTTGCAGGCGCAGTTTCCGGAACAGCTCCAGCGCGTAGCGGGCCGATTCGTCAGAGCCCCGGCCGAAGGCCTCGTCGATGACCACGAAGCGGAAGCTGCGCGAGCGGCGTTCGCCCCATTCGAGGCCGAACTGATAGGCGAGGCTGGCGGCGAGCACTGTGTAGGCGAGCTTTTCTTTCTGGCCACCCGATTTTCCGCCGGAGTCGCTGTAGTGCTCGTGTTCGCGGTCGTCCTCGCGCCAGCGTTCGGAGGCGGAGAAGACGAACCAGTTGCGCACGTCGGTGACCTTACGGGTCCATCGGCGGTCGATGTCGCTGCTGCCCTCGCGGCCGCGGAAGCGCTCGATGATGGCCTTGACCTGGAGAAACTTGCGCTCGGAGTACTGCTCGTCGTCGGAGCCGGTGAGGCTGCCCTCGGTGCAGGCGCGCAAGTCGTGCTGAAAATCGCGGATATCGGCGTCGGGGTTGGCCCTTGCTTCCAGCCGGATGTAGCGGCCCTCGTTGTAGTCGATCTGGGTCAGCGATTCGTTGATGCGTTCGATGCGTTCGTCGATGGTTTGGCGTTCGCGGGCGAGTTGGGACTGAAAGTTGGCCACCTCGCGGATGGTGTTCTCGTTGAGCAGTTCCTTGAAACGGCGCTCGAAGGCGGGCAGACCGTCACGTTGCAGTTCTTCCAGCATCCCGGCGTAGGCGTCGGCGGCCTCGATGGCGGCGTCCACCTCCTCGGTCTCCAGCGGGTAGTCGCGGCGGTAGTCCTGCATCGCCTTGACGATGCGCCCAGCCAGACCATGCAGGCGTTTGTCGGCGGCGTCGATGCGCCCTTGCAGCCAGTCGCGCATATCCTTCTCGCGGTTGTCGCAGGACTCAACGGTCAGGCGGTGTTCGCCCAGCGCCTCGTCCCGCAAGGTCTCCAGCCCGGCAAAGCGGGCCTCGCGCTCCTCTTCGGGCAGGGCTTCGATCTCCACCCGGCAGCTCTCCAACTGCGCCTCGGCGCTGCGCTGTCTATTGGCATTCTCGCCCCGCTGGTCGAGCAGTGCATCGCGCTGGCGGTCGTGGTCGCGGATCTGTCGGTCCAGCCGTTCGAGCTGATGGGTCAGGGTTTTGAGGCGGTCGGACGAGGCCTCCAATTCGCGCCGCTCGGTCTCCAGTGCGTCGATGCGGCGGGCCAGCGGTGGCCAGTCGATATCGTCGAAGGCGGGAATGCCATCGAGCCGCACCAGCCGCTCGTCGCGTTCGCTCAGTTGCTGCTGTTGGGACTGGAAGCCGGCGATGTCGTCGGCCAGCGCCTGCATGCGGGTTTCGAGCGTCGAGGCGCGGGCCTCCAGAGCGGCGATCTTGTCCTTATTGCTCCAGCCGAGCACGTAGCGGCTGCGGTCGTCGATGGCGTGGCGGTCGTCCTTCTCGTGGCGCTGGCCGCCAGATTTGACCTGTCCGGCGCGGGTGATGGCGCGCTGTTCGCGGCGGAAGGCGGCCAGATCGGCACAACAGGCGTAGTCAAAGCGTTTCGCCAGCTCGCGCTCCAGCCAGGTGTAGAAATCGGAGTCGGGGCGGATCGCCAGCTTGCGCACCAGGGACTCGGGGTGCAGGTTCGGCGTCCCGCTCTGCGCCGGCGTGCGGACCCGGTAGTAGACCAGCCGGCCGCCCAGATGGGTGCGGTCCACCCAGTCGGCGACGGCGGCGTAGTGTGCGTCGGGGACCAGCAGCGACAGGGCGAAATTGTGCAACACGCGTTCGGCGGCGCCTTCCCAGTCACGCTGGTCGTCGCGCACCTGGATCAGTTCGCCGGCGAAGGGCATCTTCCCAGGATCGACTCCGATGGCTTGGCACAGGGCGTCGCGGATGGCGATCTGGCGCTGGTCGATATTGCTGCGCCGTTGTCGAAGGGATCGAAGCTCGTTTTCGATCTCGGCGTGCTGATCCTTGAGTCGACGTAGCTCGACACCGGATTCCGTCCAGCGGTTCTGCAATGCATTCTTTTCGTCGGCAAGTTCGTCGCGCCGTTGCGCGGCCCGCAGGCGGTTGGTGATGAAGGTGTCGGCGTCGCGGGGTATCGGCAGTTCCAGTGCCCCGGCGAGGTCGGCGTAACGTTCGGCGTTCTGCTGGCGGCGCTGCTTCTCGTCGGCATGGCGCTGAATCTCGGCGGCGATGGCCTCGATCCGGTCGCCGCCGCTGCGGGCGATGTCCTGATTCAGCGCATCGCGCTGCGCGGCCAGTTCGTGGCGCTGCCGGTCGGCCTGGGTCAGCTTCGCGGCGAGCTTCTCGCCCTCGGCGCGCAAGCGCTCGATGCGCGTTTCCAGCAGACCGGCCTTGAGCGATGCGAACCAGGGCCGCAGGGCGTCGCGGCTGCGGCGCAGGGCGGCGGTCTCGTCACTCAGTTCGGCGTGGCGTTGGCAATCGGCCACCAGCGGTGTCAGGCGTTCGACCTGGCGCTTTGCCTTCAGCACCGCCTCATGGGCGCGGTTGAGGTCGTCGAAATGGCGGATCAGGCCGTCGATGCGGCCGGCCACGTCGAAACCTTCGAGCATGTGCTCGCGTACGAAGACGGTCAGGTTACCCACCGACTTCATGGACACGGTCTGGTGAAACAGCTCCAGAGCCTGCTCGCCAGCGATACCAAAGCGGCGGCGGAAGGCCGCACCGTAGGGTGGAAAGCTGTCGAACAGCTCGATGTGCGGGCGGGCGCGCAGTTTCTTCCGCAGTTGGCCGATGTCCCGCCCGAAACCAGAGAAATCGTCGGCGATGGAAAGCGGCACGTCGGCGACCAGGTAGAAGCGGCTCGGCTGGGCCTTCGGGTCCCTGCTCCAGAACACCTGCGCCAGGGTGACGGTCTGGTCGTAACCGGCATTGTGGAATTCGCCGAGCAACACCGAATAACTGTTGTGGTCGCGCAGCGCCACCGGCTTCGACGCCGTGCCGAGGTCGTCGCGCGCCGACTTGTAGTAGCCCAGCACATAGGAGCGCAGGTCGCGCTCCCGCGCCTCGGCCCCCGCCGCCTTGTTGTAAGCCACCCGATGCGCCGGTACCAGCAGCGTCGTCACCGCGTCCACCAGCGTCGACTTGCCGGAACCGATATCGCCGGTCAGCAGGGTGTTGTCGCCGTTGGCCTCCAGGGTCCAGACCTTGCGGTCGAAGGTGCCCCAGTTCAGCACCTCCAGCCGTTCCAGGCGAAAGCCGGCCTGGGCCTCGTCGGCGCCGAAGTCGAACTGGGCCAGGAGCGGATCGGGGGAAACAGCCATGGGATCAATTTATCATTTTTGGATTGATGCTGCCGCTTCCGCCATGCGGAATCCGGCGCGCCGGGATTGCACGGGAGGCCAACCTGCCGGTGACCCTGGGTTCGGCAGCGGGCGATCAGATCGTCGAGAGTGCGCCCGCCCCGGCTTTCCTGGTACTCTGCCAGCCGCTGGCGGCACTTGTCATAGACCGCCCCAGCAGCGCCCTCGGCGCCGCGCCTTGCCACGAGCGCACTCGTGGTCGCCGGGGATGACATAGAGGGGTACCGGGTTA